>WTKB01000167.1 GCA_011524575.1 Aquimarina sp. | reverse complement strand
ACAAAAATAATTAACTTAATTGATGAAAATTAAATGATTAACTAAAACAGCAAAACTGATTAAGATTATGCTATTCAGCGGCTAATATAGTGATTTTGACTAACAAATATGTACTTTACCTAATAAAAAACACCATTAAAAGTAAATTTTTACACCTAGTAAAAAAATTCTATTTAAAGTTTGTTTAAACAAGCTCTAAATCAAATACAGATCCTCTAAAAATTACTTCAAAGGATTTTCTTTTGCGTTAAGGCAAAAGAAAAATAGCTAGAGATCGAAAAAAATATAAATGTAGTTATACCAATTGGTATTGAAGATGGGAAATAAATTGATCAACTTTTAGGAAAAAGTGTCCTTAATATATAGTAGGTATATAAAAAGAGCAACTAAAAACTTGTTTAAGCTCTAATCCAAACGGTGCAAGTCTAATTTTAAAAAAATAAATAACAATATTGTAAAAGCCCATAAGCCCGATCCGCCATAACTAAAAAAAGGCAAAGGAATTCCTACTGTGGGTAACAGACCTATTACCATACCGATGTTCACAAAAAAATGCACAAAGAATATGGAAGCAATACTATAACCATACACTCTATTAAATTGGGTCTTTTGACGTTCGGAAACGTAAATAATCCTAAGAATAAGTGCTATAAAAACAATAACTGTGGCAGCACTACCTATAAACCCCCATTCTTCACCAACGGCACTAAAGATATAATCGGTATGTTGTTCTGGAACAAAGCCACCACGTGTTTGTGTACCTTGTTGCCAACCACGTCCCCACCAACCGCCACTACCAATAGCTATCTCACTTTGAATAGTATTATATCCAATACCTCTACTGTCTTTTTTTAAACCTAAAACTACATGAATACGATCACGGTGATGTTGCTCAAATACATTATAAAAAACATAACTCACAGAATATACATAGGCTGCCATCACCATAAAAGCAGCCACAAAAAACATACGAGTCTTAGATTTTTTATTACTAAAGTAATAGACCAAAAGTTGGACTAAAAAAACACCTATACACACATAAAAAGCACCTAAATACAGTGTTGCTAAAAATAATCCAATAGCTAAAAAACCTACAAAAAAATAAATACCCGTAACCCCCTCCCTGTATAGTGAAAAAAGCAATGCACTAAAAACCAAAGCACTACCTGCATCTGGTTGTAATAAAATAAGAAAGGCAGGTAAGCCAATAATAAAAAAAGCACGTAACTGATGATTAAACCTAGTGATATTGGTATTTAAATCACCTACATATTTAGCCAGTGCTAATGCCGTAGCTGCTTTAACAAACTCGGAAGGTTGAATGCTCATACCACCAAAAGAAAACCAAGAACGAGCACCAGAAATTTTTTGTCCTATAATAAGGACAAGTACCAAACTCAAAATAGCGAGTATGTAAATAAGCCCAGAAAAACGCTCAAAAAACTTAGCATCTAAAGATAAAAGCATAATAATCATAACAATACCTAAACCAATCCAAAGTGCTTGTTTGCCATAAAAATGAGAAAGGTCGAAAAAAGAAATAATTTCGGTATTGGCACTAGATGCCGAGCAAATATTAACCCAACCAAAAAAGACTAACAACACATAAAGAAACACACTTACCCAATCAAAATTACTCCAATTTATTCTCATAGCAAGATATTATAGAAATTAGCGATTAATTTTAAAAGGTTTACCACTATAGGGCTTTTGGTATTCTTCCTCTAGACTATGGGAAAGCACCCATCTCTCTAAATGCTTTACACTTTCCACCTCTCCTTTAAGGTACTTTTCAATCATTAGACTAGAGATTCTTCCTGCATAACGAGCTCCCCAATAACCATTTTCTACAAAAACTGCTAAGGCGATTTTTGGATCGTGTTTTGGTGCAAAAGCTATAAAAATAGAATGATCGGTGAGTTGTACCCGTTTGCCATTAATTTTAGTGAAGTTTTCAGAAGTACCTGTTTTCCCACAAATTTCAATATCTTTTACTTGTAAAAATTCGGCAGTACCTTTATCAAAAACAGATTGCATACCTGCTATAACTTCTTCAAAATGTAAACTATCGATAGAAGTTTTTCTTGGTATGGTATATTTATCAATAGTAATGGGTTGATTATCAATTTTTTTTATAAAATGTGGTGTATAGAAAAAACCACGATTTGCAATAGCTGCAGTGAAGTTAGCCAGTTGGATTGGTGTAGCTAAAATTTCACCTTGCCCAATAGCATTAGAAAGTGTGGTAACTGCTCGCCAACTGCCACGAGGGTAAATTTTGTCGTAATACTTAGATTTAGGAATTTTCCCACTACGACCTACAGGTAAATCATATCCTAAATAATTACCAAAACCAAAACTTAAAGCATGATCTTGCCAATTATCTAAACCTATTGGTGCGGATGGATACTTCTCGATAGCTCTACGATAAACTTGTGCAAAATAAGAATTACAAGAAAGCGCAATGGCTTCATCTAGATTTACTTTGTTTTTATGATCGTGGCATCCCATTTTTCTTCGTCTGGAATATTTATAACCATTATAACACGAAAAAATCTCTGATGGATCAACAACATCTTCCTGTAAAGCAATTAAAGCATTAAGCATTTTAAAAGTTGAACCCGGAGGATATTCTGCTTGTAACCCCCTATCCATAAGAGGCTTAGATATACTATCATAGAATAATTCTGTAAAGTTTTGAGAACGTTGACGTCCTACTAATATTTTTGGATCATAACTAGGAGCTGTTACTAAGGCTAGTACTTCGCCAGAAGAAGGTTCTATAGCAACAATTCCTCCTCGTTTATTTTGCATGAGTTTTTCGCCATAAGCCTGCAAATCTATATCAAGAGTAATACTAACATCTTTACCTTTAACAGGTAAAGAATCATACAAACCTTCTTTATAAGATCCGATCTCACGATTAAAACGATCTTTTTGAAGATACCGCACTCCCTTTTCTCCCCTAAGAGCTTCTTCATATTGCTTTTCCACCCCTTGAATACCTGTCTGATCACCAATATTATAATATGGATCTTTTTTGGCAGTTGCCCGACTTACTTCACCCGTATAGCCCAAAACATTAGAAGCACAATGCGTTTCGTAAAAACGTAAAGAACGTTTTTGAATATAAAAACCTTGAAACTTATATAATTTCTCTTGCAAGTAAGCATATTCACTACGAGATAGTTGACGCACTACTACAGAAGGCAAACGAGATGAATAGCGTTTGGCTCTTTTTAATATTTTAATTAATTTTTCTTTGGGAAGATGAATGGTGTTACAAAACTCCAGCGTATCAAAAGCCTTTACCTCTCTGGGGATGACCATAATATCATAAGAAGGTACACTAGAAACTAATAACTTATTGTTGCGATCATAAATATCACCACGAAGGGGGTACTCATAGATGGCTTTTACTGCGTTGTTTCTCGAAAGTTGATCTGCAGAAGTGTTATAAATTTGTAAATAAAACAAACGCACTAGAAAGATACTGCCAACAAGCAATACAAAAAAGACAAAAAACAACTTTCTCATAAACAACTACAAGTACTTTTTTCTAAACAAAAATACCGTAAGATAAATTAAAAAAATAGTATATAGCCCAGAATATAAAGTTTGTTTTAAAATCCAAAACCATCGTGTCCAATCAAAAACTTCAAGATGGTATAAAACAGTATGGTGTATAAGTGTCATTACAAAAATATATGAAAATAATTGTTTTAACTTAGAATTTTGTAACTTAAGGTTATTAAACTCATAACTAACCCCGTAAATAGCGGCTAACAATCGGGGCCTACAATAAACAGCTGTTACACAAGCAACAGCGTGTGCCCCTCCTGTATTATGAAAAACATCTATACAAACACCTAATAAAAAAGCAGTTAATAAACATATAGGCATAGACACATATATAGGTAAAAACAACACAACATATATATACAGGTATGGAACAATAGTACCCAATATGGCAAGTTTACTAAAAAGCAATACTTGTAAAAGTACAAACATTATAAATCTAATAATAACTACATTCCACTGGCTATTCATAACTTTGACCTTCTATATTTTTTAGAGAAGCAGTATTATTGTTTTTAACAACATAGACAAAACCCACGTTTGTCATATCATTAAATAATGTAATGGAAGCACTAAGATAACTTAAAGCTTCTTGATTATTAATAGTTTTAATACGTCCAATAGGGATTCCCTTTGGAAAGGTTGCAGAACGTCCACCAGTAATAACCGTATCTCCTATTTTAAAACTAGAAAAACGAGGTAAATCTGTAATAGTAAGTACATTAGGGTCTTTACCGTCCCAAATTAAAGAACCAAAATGCTCTGAGTTTTGAAATTGTGCATTAATACTAATCTTGGCGTTTAAAATAGAAATGACACGAGCATACCTATCAGAAACATGATCGACAATACCTATAACTCCATTATCCGTAACTACACCCATACCAGGACGAATACTATCGAGGACACCTCTATCAAGAGTAAGGTAATTTCTAACTTTATGAAAAGTATTATTAATTACATTAGCTTTATAAAATCGAAAATCTGGATAAACCAACGTACTATCTAAGGTTGGATGGTTGATCTTTATTTTTAAATTTTGTATTTCATTTCTGAGTTTTAAATTCTCAGAGAGAAGGCGTTTATAGTAATCTTTGTATAGAAAATAGGCATTAAACTTTGTAGAAAATTCATGAAATTTACCAGCTATGCTCAAATGTGAATTTAAAAAAGCACTACGTCTATAACTATTTGATTGTACACAAAGAAAAAAACCAAAAACCACTAAAACTATAAAGGTCAGCAAATTGACTTTCTTTAAAATGAAATTAATAATTTGCTGCATAACAAAGTAAACTTTCTATTAGAGAAAGTGTTATTTAATTGGTTGCTCTAGTTAACAAATACACTTTTAAATTTCTCGATATTTTTAAGTGTAATCCCTGTTCCTCGTACTACGGCTCTAAGAGGATCTTCTGCTATATAAACAGGTAAATCTGTCTTTTTTGAAAGTCGTCCGTCGAGCCCTCTAAGCATGGAACCTCCTCCTGCTAAATAAATACCTGTTTTATAGATATCTGCAGCTAATTCTGGTGGTGTTTCTGAAAGGGTTTCCATAATTGCATCCTCGATACGAAGTACCGATTTATCTAAAGCCTTAGCAATTTCTCGGAAAGAAACCTGCACTTGTTTTGGTTTCCCTGTTAGTAAATCCCGACCCTGAACGTCCATCTCCTCAGGCGGGAATTCTAAATCCTCGGTTGCTGCACCTATTTGAATTTTAATACGTTCGGCAGTACGCTCACCCACATATAAATTATGCTGCGTACGCATGTAATAAATAATATCATTGGTAAATACATCACCAGCAATTTTTACTGATTTATCACAAACAATACCACCAAGAGCAATAACTGCAATTTCGGTAGTTCCTCCACCTATATCTACAATCATGTTCCCTTTTGGCTGCATAATATCTACACCAATACCAATAGCTGCTGCCATTGGTTCATGTATAAGGTATACTTCTTTACCATTTACACGCTCTGCACTTTCTTTTACCGCTCGCATTTCAACTTCTGTAATTCCACTTGGGATACAAATTACCATACGTAACGAAGGAGTAATTAACTTTTTCTTTAAAGTTGGAATGCTTTTAATGAACATGCTAATCATCTTTTCACTAGCATCAAAATCCGCAATAACTCCATCTTTTAAAGGACGTATCGTTTTTATATTTTCATGGGTTTTTCCTTGCATTAAAGAGGCCTCTTTACCTACAGCTTTCAACTTACCTGTAGATCGATCTCTAGCAACAATCGAAGGACTATCTACTACTACCTTATCATTGTGGATAATAAGCGTATTAGCTGTACCTAAATCGATAGCTATTTCCTCCATAAAAAAATCAAAAAAGCCCATACTGATTATAAAAATTTAGTGTAAATATTTTGTAATTACAATAAAAAATTTTACACTCGCTTATTGAAACTTTAAATTTTCTGAATAACAATTATTAGTTAATAACTGCGAAAAATCGGTTAAAAAGCAAGTGTAAAATTTCTAAAATTATTTTAGTGTTTAAAATGTCTTACTCCTGTTGTTACCATAGCAAGATCATTAGCATCACAATAATCAATAGTTAATTGATCTTTTATAGAACCTCCAGGTTGTAAAACTGCTTTAATCCCTGCATTATCAGCAAGCTCTACACAGTCTGGAAATGGAAAAAAAGCATCCGAAGCCATAACCGCACCAGACAAATCAAAACCGAAGTTAGTAGCTTTATCAACCGATTGTTTTAACGCATCTACACGAGAGGTTTGCCCAGTACCACTTGCAAATAATTGTTTATTTTTTGCAAATACTATAGTATTAGACTTTGTATGCTTTGAAATTTTAGAAGCAAATAACAAATCTTCGATTTGCTCGGCAGTAGGAGCTATTTTTGTTACTACCTTTAAATCCTCAATAGCATCTGTTTTAAAGTCTGCATCTTGTTGTAAAATACCGTTTAGACAAGTTCTGATTTGCTTTGTAGGAAAAGCAACTGGTTTTTGTACCAATAGAATTCTATTTTTCTTTCCTTTTAACAGTTCTAGTGCCTCATCTGTAAAACTTGGGGCGATTACCACCTCACAGAAAAGGGTATGAATTTGTGAAGCTGTAGCTTCATCGATTACCGTATTAGAAATAAGTACTCCTCCAAAAGCAGAAACAGGATCAGCAGCAAGTGCATCCTTGTAAGCTTCTGCAAGGGTAGCTCTTTGTGCTAATCCACACGCGTTATTATGTTTTAAAATAGCAAATGTTGGAGCTTCTCCTGCAAACTCATTCATTAAACTTACAGCAGCATCTACATCTAATAAATTATTGTATGACAATTCTTTACCGTGTAGTTTTTCAAAAAGTGCCTCGAAATCACCAAAAAATACGCCTTCTTGATGTGGATTTTCTCCGTAACGCAATACCTTTGATTGGTGTACGCTTGTTTTAAGAGCTACTTCATTTTTTTGATCAGAATTAAAATATTCGAAAATTAAGGTATCGTAGTGAGAAGATACTCCAAAAGCTTTTGTTGCAAAAGCTTTACGATCCTTTAATGTTAATTCTCCCTGAGTAGTTTCTAATAGATTCAAAAATTCTGCATACTGATCCATAGAAGAAATACAAGTAACATCCTTGAAATTTTTAGCAGCAGCACGGATCAGTGAGATCCCTCCTATATCAATTTTTTCGATAATATCTTGCTCTGAAGCACCATTTGCAACAGTCTGTTCAAAAGGATACAAATCAACGATTACTAAATCAATCTGAGGAATTTCATATTTAGTAAGTTCTTCTACATCTGAGGTTACTTCTTGACGATTTAAAATTCCTCCAAAAACTTTTGGATGTAAAGTTTTTACACGACCTCCTAAAATAGAAGGATAGCTAGTCACATCCTCAACAGGAATCACAGATACTCCTAGTTCAGTTAAAAACTTTTGAGTTCCTCCAGTAGAGTAAATTTGAACTCCTAACTCATCTAATTTCTTTACAATTGGTGCTAAACCTTCTTTATTAAATACAGAAATTAAAGCAGAGCTTATCTTTTTAGAATCGGTACACATAAACTATCAAATTTTAAAGGTTTAAAATTACGAAATTAGAATAAACTAAAAGCCGAAAAAACAAAAATAAATTAAAAATAAAAAGGAAAATCCTCCTAGATAAAATCTGTATTTCATCGAAAATATAACTACTATATCAAGCAAAAGTATGTTTTGAGCATGTTTAAACATGCACTAACTAACACAGATGTATCTTATACCAATTAATCTTTAAAATCGATATAATAAATCATTTCTTTTTCCTTTCTACTTTATTATAAAAATAAACCGTAGCTAAGGCTATGCTTGATTTTTATAATGCGTATAAAGAAAAAATACTTCTATTTATTTTATATCAATTTCAAAGATCAATTGGTATTATTTTGAGAGGCTTTTATAAATCTCTTGTTTGGAAAGCTCTCTAAAAGTACCTACTGGAGTATCTAATAGTTTGATATTCATGATACGCACCCGCTTTAAACGAGTCACCTCGTAACCAAAAAACTCACACATTCTTCGAATTTGACGATTTAACCCTTGTGTTAAAACAATTCTAAATGTGTCTTTTGAAACGGGCTCCACAACACACTTCTTTGTAATAGTATCTAAAACAGGAACTCCTGCTGCCATTCGCTTTAAAAAATCAGAAGTATAATTTTTATGTACCGTAACAATATACTCTTTCTGATGTTCATACTTAGAACGTAAAATTTTATTTACCACATCACCATCACTGGTAAGAAGAATTAAACCCTCACTGGGTTTATCTAATCGTCCGATGGGAAAAATCCTACGATGATACCCAATAAAATCAATAATATTATCTGGCTCTTTTAATTCTGTAGTACAAACCACACCAACTGGCTTATTAAAAGCTAAATACACATGAGTTTCATCTTTTTTCGAAACTTCTTTACCATCTACTGCAATAACATCGGTACTGGTTACTTTCTGACCGAGTTCTGGGAGCATACCATTTACCTGAACTCTACCTTCTTCAATGAGTTTATCTGCCGCTCTACGAGAACAATACCCCAGTTCACTTAGGTATTTATTTAATCTTTTTAATTGCTGCTCTTCCATAAAATTTACCTATAAGGATTATTTATACCTAATAAAGTACAAGCTTATACCAATTAGATTTTTGAAATCGTAAGAACTTGTTTAAAGACACTACTTCCTGTAATTCAGTTTAAACAAGCTCTAAACGAACAAAATTAACGATTTGATCAAAAATAGCCTCACTTTGTAAAGAATGTCCCACTCCCTCAACAGTAATAAGTTGTGCCTTTTTCCAATGAACTGCTATTTTTTCAGAATAAGAATAAGGAGCTAAAGGATCCTCTTTATCCAAAACAAGCAAGCCATCGACATGTAATTTTTTTGAAAATTCTGCAATAGAAAATTCATTGACATTAAAACCAAAACACTCAAAAACATAATTATAGAGTGCTTCCATAAATGAAGAAGAAAGTCCTAATTTTTGCTGAAAATCTTTAAAAAATAAATGCAACTCTGAGGGAGGACCTAAAGCTACTACTTTATTCAAAGAACTGGTTGGATTATTAGACTGGTATAAAATACTTGCCATAGCCCCAATAGAATGACCTATTATTACCTGAGGCTGATACTCAGACACCATATGAGCAATACATTTGGAGTACAACACAATATTTAAATACTTTCCTTGTGAGTACCCATGTGCTGGAGCATCTATGGCATATATCGTGTAGCCTAAAGCTTGAAAACGCTCTACGAGCTGACGCCATCTATAGGTATTACTATTCCAACCATGAAAGAAACAAATCGTTTTTGAAGCATCTTTCCCTTCCCAACAATACACTTGTAAGTGATGCTCTTCTATTTCTTCCACTTTATATCGGGCCTCGTTTAAAAATGATTCTTGATGAGTTTGTACCCTTCCTTTTTGTGGCTTACAAAACAATTGAAAAGCATTAATTATAGCTCTATTCGGAGAAAATTTAAATTGCAACTCCAAGAAACCACCTATACCTTTTACAATCAAACTTTTAATTTTATTCTTCAACAGTCAAAATATTACTTAGAGCTTGTCTAAACTCTTATTAGATCTATCAAAAATACATTTATCTTTTAGGATTTTCTAATGTAAATTTTCAGGAAAGTGCACGAATAGGCATCTGCTGTTATTTATACCAATTATTACTATAAAAACTAGGAGTACGCCATAAAAAGATTTAATTTT
>WTKB01000044.1 GCA_011524575.1 Aquimarina sp. | reverse complement strand
AATTTTAATATTGTTTTCATTTAATAGATTTACATACTCTTTACTACAGTATTGAATTCTTCTGTCTGAATGGTGGATTAACACCTGTTTGTTCTTAGAGTCACTAGGTAAGCTTTTTATCACTAATCACATCACTCCATTTCTTCTATACAGGTATTATAGGAAATACGTATTTTTATACTCAGACTATAAAACCATTCAATTTGCAAGATTTTATTGATGTACAAGGGGCTAGGGCACACAATCTCAAAAATATAGATGTTAAAATTCCTCGAAACCAACTGGTGGTTATAACAGGACTTTCTGGCTCTGGGAAATCGTCATTGGCTTTTGATACGATTTATGCCGAGGGGCAACGCCGTTATATGGAGACTTTTTCGGCGTATGCACGTCAGTTTATAGGTGGTTTAGAACGCCCTGATGTAGATAAAATAGAAGGTCTTTCTCCCGTAATTGCTATCGAGCAAAAAACCACGAATAGAAGTCCGAGAAGTACTGTGGGTACCATCACGGAAATTTATGATTTTTTAAGGTTGTTATACGCTAAAGCTAGTGATGCTTATAGTTATGCTACTGGAGAAAAAATGGTGAGTTACTCTAATAATCAAATTCAAAAACTCATTTTTGAAGATTTTTTAGGTAAAAAAGTAAATTTATTAGCTCCTGTAGTGCGTTCTAGAAAAGGGCATTATCGAGAGCTTTTTGAGCAAATTGCATCAAAAGGTTTTGTCAAAGTACGTGTCGATGGAGAAATTATCGATCTTCAAAAAGGCATGAAGTTAGATCGGTATAAAGTACACGATATTGAAATTGTCATCGATCGCTTAAAAATAGAAGACACCCCTACTATTATAAGTCGATTAAAGGAAAGTATTGCTGTGGCAATGAAGCATTCTGAGGGTAGTCTGTATGTTTTGGAACACGAAAGTGAAAACATACGCTTTTTTAGTAATAAACTCATGTGTTCAGAAACAGGAATTGCTTATGAGTCTCCAGAAACCAATCATTTTTCATTTAATTCTCCCAAAGGAGCTTGCCCCAGTTGTGAAGGTCTTGGACGAAAACAAGTAGTGGCATTAAATAAAGTGATTCCAGATCCTAAATTATCTATTCGTAAAGGCGGACTAGCCCCACAAGGAGTATATAAGAATACATGGATATTTAAGCAATTAGAAATTATTGCATTACGTTTTGGGTTTAGTTTGGATGATCCTATAGAAAGTATTTCTGAAGAAGCACTTACTTTTATCCTTTACGGAGGTAAGGAAAAGTTCAAGATTAATCATAAAGAAATAGGTGTTTCTAAAGATTATGAAGTGAATTTTGAGGGAATTGCTAGTTTTATTGAAAACACTTACAAAAACAGTGATTCCAGTTCGCTTAAGCGTTGGGCATTGGAATACATGACCGAAAAACAATGTGAAACTTGTAATGGGACACGTCTTAAAAAGGAAGCCTTATATTTTAAAATACGAGGTAAAAATATTGCAGAAATTTCTCGTTTAGATATTTTGGAGGTTCAACAGTGGTTTGAAGAACTTCCGCAATACCTTTCAGAAAAACAACTTAAAATAAGTGTTGAGATCTTAAAAGAAATTCAAACACGTTTGCAATTTTTGGTAGATGTAGGTCTTACCTATTTGTCTTTAAATAGATCAGCAAATACGCTTTCTGGGGGAGAGGCACAGCGTATTCGGTTAGCAACACAAATAGGATCAGAACTTGTAAATGTGCTCTATATTTTAGATGAGCCAAGTATTGGGTTGCATCAAACAGATAACCAAAAATTAATTGATTCCCTTTTAAAACTACGTGATGTTGGCAACTCAGTTATTGTTGTAGAGCACGATAAAGACATGATCGAAAATGCCGATTATGTCTTAGATATTGGGCCTAAAGCAGGGAAATTAGGAGGGGAGGTAATTAGTGCTTGTATTCCTAGTGATTTGGATAAACAAGATACACTTACCTCAGCGTATATTTCTGGTAGAAAGAATATCGAAGTTCCTAAAAATAGACGTAAAGGCAATGGACATAAAGTTGTTCTTAAAGGGGCAACAGGCAATAATCTTAAAAATGTAAATCTAACCTTACCATTAGGTAAGTTGGTAGTGGTTACAGGGGTTTCAGGTAGCGGAAAGTCATCTCTAATCAATGGAACATTATATCCTATTCTAAATGCTAATTATTTTAATGGCGTACGTAAACCATTACCTTATAAGAGTATTAGTGGGCTGGAACACTTAGATAAAGTTATAGCTATAGACCAATCTCCTATTGGACGTACACCAAGATCAAACCCTGCTACTTATACCGGAGTGTTTTCTGATATTAGAAGTTTATTTGCTCAAATTCCAGAAGCCCAAATACGCGGCTATAAACCAGGTAGGTTTAGTTTTAATGTAAAAGGAGGAAGGTGTGAAACTTGTAAAGGAGGTGGTTTAAAACTCATAGAGATGAATTTTTTACCCGATGTGTACGTCGAGTGTGAAACTTGTCATGGAAAGCGTTTTAATAGAGAAACTCTAGAAGTCCGTTACCGAGGGAAATCAATTGCAGATGTATTAGAAATGACTATTGCACAGGCGTGTGATTTTTTTGAACCCATTAGTAAGATTTATAAAAAACTAAAAACACTTGATGATGTAGGGCTTGGATATATCACTCTTGGGCAATCTTCCACAACACTTTCTGGGGGAGAGGCACAACGGATAAAGCTAGCTTCAGAACTTTCTAAAAGAGCGACAGGAAACACCATTTATATTTTAGATGAACCCACTACAGGTTTACATTTCGAGGATATTCGGGTACTCATGAAAGTTATTAATTCTTTGGTAGATAAAGGGAATACCGTACTTATTATCGAGCATAATATGGATGTCATTAAACTTGCAGATCATATTATAGATATTGGTCCTAAAGGGGGGAAGCATGGAGGGCAAATCGTTTGTCAAGGCACCCCAGAATATATTTGTAAAAAAAATATAGGTTATACGGTTCC
>WTKB01000222.1 GCA_011524575.1 Aquimarina sp. | reverse complement strand
ACTGCTTACGAATTTGCAAAACATGGTATCAACTTAATCCTTTGTGGCAGACGTATACAACGACTTGATACGATACAGAAGGCTTTACAACGTTTAACCAATGTACATGTTTTAAATTTTGACATAAGTGATAAAGATGCCACTTTTAAAGCTATTAAATCTTTACCTAATGATTTTAAACACATAGATATTCTTATAAATAATGCTGGCAATGCACATGGTTTAGATCCTATAAGTGAAGGTAGCATTGATGATTGGGATGCCATGATGGACATTAATGTAAAAGGCCTTTTGTATATAAGCAAAGCCATTATTCCACAAATGACAGAACGTCAATCTGGACATATTATCAATATTGGTTCTTCGGCAGGAAAAGAAGTATATCCTAAAGGTAATGTCTACTGCGCAAGTAAACATGCTGTTTTAGCTATTACTGAAGGTATGCGCATCGACTTAAACCCATATGGTATAAAAGTAGGTGCTGTAAACCCCGGTTTAGTAGAAACTGAATTTTCTAAAGTACGCTTTAAAGGTAATAAAATAGCCGATTCTGTATATAAAGGCTATAAAGCTTTACAAGCAAAAGATATTGCAGAAATTATCTATTTTGCCGTATCAAGACCTCCACATGTAAATATTGCTGACTTATTAGTTTTTCCAACGGCTCAGGCGAGCTCCACTATAGTTAAGAAATCTAGTTAGATTTCTTAACTATAGTGTCGTATTGTTTATTTTTATTATTTATTCAAGTTTTATGGCGCATCATAGTTCATTTGAGAGTTTAGACATTTATAAAGAGGCTACTTTATTTTGTGATAACATCTGGGATATTATTTGTAATACGCCTTTAAACAAAGATTACAAGCTGAGAGATCAAATTAATGGTTCATCGGGCTCTGTAATGGATAATATTGCTGAAGGCTTTGGAAGAGGCGGTAACAAAGAGTTTATTATGTTTCTTGGGTTTTCCAGAGGCTCTTGTAGTGAAAGTAAAGCTCAATTATTGAGGTGTTACAAAAGAAACCATATCAACAAGAATACTTATTTGGAGTTAAATTCTCAAGCAGACAAACTTATCGATCAGCTTTCAAAATTCATCAATTACTTGAAAAAATCTAAACGCAAGGGCAATAAATTTGATTAATCTCTAATAAAAAATAAATAATAGGCAATATTCCCAATGATTAACAAACGCTTACTTGTAAAACACCTTTTAGCTCATAACGATGAGAATAGTTTTTATGATAAAAAGCGTAAAATTGATATTGGTCAAAAAGAAGGAAAAGCTAAGTTTTTAAAGCATATTTGTGCACTTTCAAATAGTAACCCAAAAAACAACTCCTATATTGTTATTGGTGTCGAGGATGCAGACAATACTATTATTGGTGTCGATTTTTTTGATGATAGCAAAATACAAAACTTAATAAATGCGTACTTAACCAATCCACCTATTGTACAATACGAAAATATACCTTTTCCTCACTTACCAGATCACAAAGTCGTTGGTTTAGTAACTATTAGACCAATTGATAAAATAACTTCCTTACGCAAAAATATTTGGAAGTATTACGGTGGCTCCGTTTTTTTTAGAGACGGTAGTATTAGTATGCCTAAGGTTTTCGATATTGAAATAAAAGACATCAACTCTAAAATTGTTGAAGCCATCGAAAATCACGCTCAAAATAATATTGAGCATACACTTAACGGTGTTTTCGATTTTATGAATAAGCGTAAAGACTACAATGCACAATACAAAGTTTTTAAAGAATATTTTGTGGTGTGTTGGGCAGGACAAAAAAAAGTTGTTAAAAATGAAACCTTCTTTTCCAGAGTTGATATTGAGCTTATTAACGAACAAGTGCGTTTGTTTTTTTCGGCTTTAGATGAAGTTTCTATTTTTATAAATGAAGATAGTTTTAAAATTATAGAATATGTAAACTTAGGGTTGCAAAACTCAAATAAATATTATCAATTAGAAGAAACAACAATTCATTTTGAAAATAATGCGAATTACAATATAGATACAAAACTTTTATTTGAACCTCCTCAATACGATAAAAAAGTATTACACCATATTTACAATACTAATAATGCACTTTTAGATAAATTAAAGAAAGGATTAGCTTTTACAACAGCTGAAGAATTAGATTTAAAAAACTTACCATTAACTTACCTAATTTGTTACTTTAATTTGTTTCATGAAGCCATAGATAAGCTTAATGAAGCTAAACCTTACCTCAAAAAGTATAGTGATGAATTATATAGTTTGTATAAAGAGTCCATAAGAATATTAAGAAAAGTAAAGTACAGTTAAACTCTTCTTTTTCAACAAAATACACTTATAATAAATCGCATTATTTAAATAATTTAGAGCTTTCTAAACTAATTTCTTATATCATATTTTCCTGTTTGAAACTCATGTTACATATGTTGTATCATTAGAAACATATGTCATATTGTAAAATTCGCTTCTAGCATAATTTAGCATAACTATTAATTAAATAAAATTAACAAATTATGAAATTTTCAAAGAAAAATTATTTGAACAAAATCACATTTAAATTGGCTAACTTATTAGTAATTGTGCTAGTATTTTCTCTATTTTCCTGTAGTAATGATGATAGTGATGATTCTGAAACACCAGAAGATGTAAGCGCTACTGACTTTACAACAACTATCGAAGAAAACCCTACAGATGGATTTATTATTGGTACACTTCAAGCCACTGCTGGAGAAGGTTCTTTAACCTATTCATTAACGTCTCAAACACCAAATAACGCATTAAGTATTAACCCTACTACAGGAGAATTATCTGTAGCAAATAATGCACTTTTCGATTATGAAGTTAACCCTGTAATTGAAGCAACTGCTACAGTTTCAGACGATTTAAGTACAACAACAGCTACCGTTACAGTAAACTTAACTAATATTAAGGATTTAATTTTCGTTCATACAGCAACTACCACAAACTCTACAGCAAATGTAACCTATTTAGATCATCC
>WTKB01000049.1 GCA_011524575.1 Aquimarina sp. | reverse complement strand
CGTGAGATCGTGATTGTAGTTGTAAGAATAGGGCTTTTATTCGCATGTCCCGAAGGGTAATGCGGACATAACCTTAATTTAGCATTTGTAATGCGTGCTTAGAATGGATGTTGATTGTTTACGCTAAAGGCATTATAAATGCCTTAGTAAGTTTCAGACGCATTGCCCTTTGGAACATGCACCCGAGCGGAAATCAATCAATCAGAAATGATAAGCCCTATTATAACACTTTTTAAGAAAAAGAATTAGCTTTACAGTAATGAACCCTAAATCATTGACAATCGTTAAGCTACTATGAGAAGTATAACAATTCCACTGAGTGTTCCTCAAGATATTTTGATAACGCTAAACCAAAACGAAACTGAATTAAAAAATCAATTTCAGTTAAACATTGCTATGATGCTTTTTCAGCAAGGAAAGTTAACTATTGGAAAAGCCATTCAGCTTTCTGGAACTGATCGTTATGACTTTGAAAAAGCATTGGTAAAAAATAATATCCCATTGGTTAATACTTCAATGGAACAAGCTTTTTCTGATGCCGAAAAGCTAAAGAATATATGAAAATAGTCATCGCTGACACAGGCGCACTAATTTCGTTGGGCTTAGTTGACTCCATCAATCTAATTGAAAAAGTCTTTGGTGATTTTTTTATTACAGAAGCTGTTTGGAATGAGCTTAACACTTACAAAAACCCAAAATTCACAAAAGAAAACTACAAGAGGTTAGAGACAAAAGTTGTAAAAATACAATCCTCTAACCGACTTGCGATGATAATGGATTATGGCGAATCAGAATCCGTTATTCTGTATGAAGAGTTAAATGCGGACTTTCTATTAATTGATGACAACAAAGCTCGTTTCATTGCCGAATCTATGGGGGTAAATTGCATTGGTTCTTTAGGTTTACTTATTGAAGCCAAATCAAAAGGTCTTATCAGTCATCTCAAACCAATATTTGAAGTTTGGCTAAATAACGAAAGACATTTTTCAATAAAGTTATTGAATACTGTTTTATCAAAAGTAGGTGAATCCTTGATAGAGAAATAATACTGCTAACCTCTAGCTAAGTCATATATGTGGCAATACTACCATAATCGTATTAGCATTTACAATATCATTATATCCTTACAAGATTTACTAAGTCCTTTTCTTACTACTTATTATAAAGATTAACAAGACCCGCTCGTCCATATTTTCGTCAGTGGGCTTGTTTGCATGTCCCTAAGGGCAATGCGGACACCATCTTTATTTAGCATTTGTAATGCGTGCTTAAAAGTAGTAGCTTTCAGTCATGAAATGACACTAAAAAACATCATATTCTAGTGTTGATAACAGCAGATTAAATAATTGACCTTTCTATTTTCTAATGTGCTGATTGTTTAATTTGCTGTACTTATAAAATCATTTCACATCACGATGAGTTTCTTAAAGAGTTTAAAGCTAATAACAGGAAAAGAAATTGATAAATAATCAGTATTTTTGACTATGAGTAAGAAGCTATATATTATTTCAGGTTGTAATGGTTCAGGTAAAACCACAGCTTCTTATACTATCTTACCAGAAATATTAGATTGTACCGAATTTGTAAATGCAGATGAAATAGCTAAAGGGCTTTCTCCTTTTAACCCTGAATCGACAGCTATCCAAGCAGGAAGGTTGATGCTTTCTAGGATTAACGAATTGTTAAATTCAGGAAAGAACTTTGCTTTTGAAACAACACTATCTACTAAAAGCTACGTTAAATTTATTGAGAAAGCTCAAGAGAATGGATATTCGGTTTCATTATTATTCTTTTGGTTGAACTCGCATGAGTTGGCAATAAAAAGAGTAAAAACAAGAGTTCAAGAAGGAGGGCATGATATTCCTATAGATGTTATTAGGAGAAGGTATGATAATGGGTTAAAGAATTTTTTCAATCTCTATCAGTCTATTTTAGATGATTGGATGCTTTTTGACAATTCAGGAGATAGTTATGAATTGATAGCAGAAGGGGCTAAAAAAGAAGAAAAGGTTTTAAATAAAGAGAAGTGGTACTCATTAAAAACTAACTATGGAAAAAATAAGTGAACGTAATAAAATCATTAAAGGCTTAGAATTGGCTTACCAGAGAATGGTAGAATTTAAAAAAAGCAAGAATTCTCCAATTATAATTTCAAAGAATGGAAAAGTAGTAGAAGTAAGTCCGTTTGAAGCAAAACCTACCGTTAAATATAAAGCTGGAGAATAAATACATCCCGCTCGTCCACATTTACGTTAGTGATTTTGTTCGCATGTCCCGAAGGGCAATGCGGACATAAGCTATTAAAAGGTTTTGCAAAAGATGGTTTTGGAAAGCCTCGTCCAAAATTCAAAAGTTTTTGTACCTTCACTAAGTGAAAGAACTACTATCTCATCTGCCCAAAGAAAAACAACAAGAGCTTACCGATGTAACAGCATTACTCAAAAGCTGTAAAGGAGTAGAAAAGGTTATTCTTTTCGGTAGCTATGCCAGAGGTGAGCAAGTAGAGGATTTGTACTCCGAAAAAGGAACTACTTACGAATACAAAAGTGATTTTGACATTCTAGTAGTAACCACCCATGATGATTTAGGAAACAATCACAAAATAGAAGACAAAGTAGAAAAAGAACTTTCAGGAAAAGTACTCACGACTATCAACCTCATTTTCCATTCTATCAAACACCTTAACCAGTCCCTATCCATGGGAAACTACTTCTTTCAAGACATCAAAAAAGAAGGCATTACGCTATATGATACACGAAGATTTACGCTCCAACAGCCAAAAAAACTAACACCCACAGAAGCCAAACAAAAAGCACAAGGCTACTTCGACCAGTGGTTCACGAGTGCAAATGAGTTTTTAGATTATTATGAGTTAGGGTTTAAAAAAGAGAATTATCATACAGCGGCATTTCAGCTACATCAAGTAACCGAACGCTTATACACCACCATCTTATTAGTTTTTACAGATTACAGACCCAAAGAGCATGACCTCAAAAAGCTAGA
>WTKB01000053.1 GCA_011524575.1 Aquimarina sp. | reverse complement strand
TAAAAATCAAGCATAGCCTTAGCTACGGTTTATTTTTCTAAGAGCTTGTTTAAAAGGAATACAAACTGTAATTCAAAAGTTTAAACAAGCTCTAATAAAGTAGAAAGAAAAAAGAAACGATTTATTATAGCGATTTTAAAAATTAATTGGTATTAATCGAAACAAACACCTGTCAACTTCTTTTAGTACTTGTTTACATGTGTGCTAAGTAAAATTATACTGATTACTATAAATGATTTTAAAAACTATTTTTAAAAAATATAGTCCTGTTTTGACGCCCGAGCGCTTATTTATGTTGAGTGTTTTAGTAGTAAATGGAGGTAATTATTTTTACAACCTTATTTTTGGACGTATTTTAGGACCTGCACAATTTGCAGATGCCGCAGTGTTAATTACCTTTCTTTTGGTACTATCTTTTGTGGCCATGACCTTTCAATTAACCACGGCAAAATTCTTTGTGGTTTTTGAAAAGGAACTCTTTCAAAATTTCTTATCAAAAATATATAAATATGCCAGCATTTTTGGAGTGATATGTGGTGTATTAATTATACTTTTTTCAAAGCAATTGCAACATCTTTTTAATACCTCTTCTTCGAGTATGTTTTGTGTTTTTGGAATAGGTGTGCCACTATACTTTCTAATGAGTGTGAACAGAGGAATATTCCAAGGACAAAAAGCATTCAAGGCGTTATCGATTACCTATCAAACCGAAATGCTGAGTAGACTACTCCTTACATTAGCACTTATTTACACTTTAGAAATAGACTCTTCTGTCATTATCGCTATTGGTATTTTAATTTCTTTTGGATTTGGATTAATCCCTTTTCATTTTAAAAACCTAAACTTCAAAATAGCTAGTGCTATTACCCCTTCCAAGCACATACAAGTACGTCATTTTTTTATCATCACTGCTTTTTATGAGCTTACGCAAATTATAATTAACAATAGTGATATTCTTTTAGTTAAACATTATTTTGAGTCACACGAAGCGGGCTTATATGCCTCGTTAGCACTTATTGGGCGTATTGTCTATTTCATTGCTTGGATGTTTGTCATTCTCTTATTACCAACGGTAGTTCAATTAAAAAAAGAAGGCAAACCCACCACTCATATATTGTTTAAATATGTGGGCTACATCGCAGGAATTGCCGCTGTCATTATTAGTAGCAGTGCTTTATTTCCAGAAACCGTGATTTCCCTATTATTTGGAGACGAATACCTAGCTATTGCCGATTTACTTTGGAAATATGCACTAGCAACAGGGGTATTTGCCCTTTCAAACCTCTTTGCATATTACTTTTTATCCTTAGACAAATACATTCCAGTTATTATTTCTGGAGTTTTTGGACTCCTACAAATGGGACTCGTCATCTATTTCCATGATAGTCTAGAACAAGTGGTACACATGCAAATCATCACTATGATTTTGCTACTTGTTGTTCAAGTATTGTTTTTCTTTTTAGATCAGAAAAAGATAACCGCAAATTCTTAAAATTATGAAATTAGCTATTGTAACCGCCTATCCTCCAAGCAAAGTCACTTTAAATGAATACGCTTACCATTTGGTAAAACACTTTAGACAAAAAGAAGAAGTTACTGAAATTGTATTACTTACCGATGAAACCAAAGGAGACAAAGACATTGACTTTAAAGAAAATGGATGTAAAATAACCATTGTTGAATGTTGGGCATTTAACGATTATAAAAATATCCTCAACGTTACAAAAGCTCTAAAAAAAACACAACCTGATGGCGTGTTATTTAATTTACAGTTCATGAAATTTGGAGACAAAAAAGTAACTGCCGCACTAGGCTTACTACTCCCATGGGTTTGCAAATTAAAAGGCATTCCTAGCATTGTATTATTACATAACATATTGGAGGAAGTAGATTTATCTAAAGCAGGATTCACCTCTAATAAACTCGCCCAAAAAATATATAACTTTATTGGAAGTGTACTGACAAGAACACTATTACAAGCAGACCGAGTAGCAGTAACCATGCAAAAATATGTAGCTATTTTAGAAAATAAATACCGTACAAACAATGTGATACGCATTCCACACGGCACCTTTGAAGTGACCACAGAAGCACCCGATTACAGCGTGCCCAATAAACCCTTACAGATTATGACCTTCGGGAAATTTGGCACCTACAAAAAAGTAGAAACCTTAATTGAAGCAGTGATGCAATTAAGAACATCCACCGATTTGGATTTAGAAATTGTGATTGCAGGAACAGACAACCCTAATGTACCTGGATATTTAAAAAAAGTAGCTGAAACCTACAAACACGTTCCTAAGTTACAATTTACAGGCTATGTAGAAGAACACGAAGTACCTACTTTATTTAAAGAAAGTGCTGTGGTGGTATTTCCATACACCTCAACCACAGGTAGCTCTGGCGTATTACACCAAGCAGGCAGCTATGGAAAGGCCGTAGTAATGCCCGATTTAGGAGACTTGGCACTGCTGGTCAAAGAAGAAGGGTATAACGGAGAATTTTTCGAACCCATGAGCGTGGATAGCTTAGCTACTGCTATTAAAGCCATTATTACAGACGATGCCTACAGAATTCGTCTAGGAAAAACCAACTATAATGCAGCAACTGCATATCCTATGGAGCACATTACACAGCTATATCTGAATACTTTTAAAAGTATTATAGCTACGAAAAAATAGCTGTTTTTTTACTTCAATCAAAAAAGTTTAGAGCTATTTTGAAATATGTGTAAAAGCTGCTTTTTTGATGCCATTTTCATCTATAAAACCAAATCGTTTTTGAGCATTTTTTCGCCAAGGTAGCATTCCTACCACCTTTGTAGGCACATTTACAAAATCGTATAATGTCCAAGACATGTATGGTAAGTCATTCCTTGCAATAATCCCTTGCACTTTTTTATGATAATTGGCTTGGTCTTGATCTGAAAAGCCAAAAGGATTCCAAAAACCAGTATAAGAAGATAGTCCAAACTCTTGGAGTACCAAGGGTTTATTTGGGACTTCTTTTTTCAATCTTTTTATTTCCGAATCTAAGGCTTCAAGATCTTCATAATAATGAAAGGATACAAAATCTACCATATCTTTTAAAATGGTAGCACTTTTCGTATCCGACCAACCAATAGTAACAGAATGCATCGTATCAAGCATCTTCACATATTCTAACATTTTGGTAAGCCAAGCAATAACCAAGTCTTTTCCTCGAGATTCAAAATCTAAGTTCGGTTCGTTTTTAATATCCCAAGCCAGTAAAGCACTATGATCTTTAAATTTAGAAACTACTTTTTCTATATAACGCTGATTTAATGTCCAGTCTAACACGGAATAATCGCCATAAAAATCAAATAATGTCAATACCACTTTGAGATCATGCTTTGCGGCAATATCCAAAGTTTGTTGTAACCTCTCAAAACTGGGAGCATCCACATCTGCTTTTGAAAACAAATCATACGGCACAAAAACTCGAATGGAATTCAAACCTGCATCTTTTATAATTTTAAAATCTTTGGAAACAATATCTTTTGAGAATGCATCTCCAAACATGTCCCAAGGGGTGGCTTGTGGGTAGTAATTAATTCCCTTAATAGATAAAGCATTTGTAGTCACTGTTTTTACATCACATCTAAAATCTTCTGACACCTCTTTTACGAGGTGTCTAATACGCCAAAAACCATCTTCCAATAAAAATGCGATTTTATAGGTACTCATTTCTGTGGTTTCTAATACTAATTTTTCAGCTTTAAGAACCCGTTTATACTCCACTACGTTTTTATCTGTGATCACAATCAATTGCCCATCTTCACTAAAAAATTCTAGGCTAGGGCTATGCTTTAAAGTAGTGGATTCAATAGTGATATTTTGGGCTTTATTTTGGGCTATAAAATCATACAGCTGCACTCTTGCATTATCGGTATAGTAGTCTTTTATACCTACTTTTAAATTGGTTTTGTACGCCATATGCCTTACATACCAAGCATCTAAATAATCTTTTTGAAAACCATTTAGATTTTCCATATCCATTGGTCTGCCTTCATTTTTGAGAGGTTTCCAAACGACTTTAGGCAAATACTGCACTACTTTTCTCACTTCAGTATGTAACATTTTGCTTCGATCTGCACCTGTGTTTAAATACCCAATGAGAGCACTAATACCCGAGATGATTAAAGCCACCAATAACACATAGGAAACCAACAAAATAGCACGTACTATATTTCTATTAAGACCTACCATAGGTTTTTAGATTTAAAGGATTTTACCCTACCAGCCGTTTCAATACGTAGGGTATAGTTTCCATTTTCAAAAACAAAGGGTTTTAATTTAAAATCTACAAACCCCTTGTAAGAGGTACTGCTTTGAGTCTCTACAAGTGTACTATCTTTATATACTTTGAGTGTTACTTGCAAGCCATCAGGAATCAGCTGCTGCATAAAACTTTGTAAAGGCCCCACCTGTATCACACGATTATTTTTTGAAAAACTAACTTTAAAATCTTTAATCACTTGCTTATAATTAATGTGCAGGACATTACTCTCTGCCATACCTCTAACATAAGCTTTAATAGTCCAATAATCTTCGTAGTCGGGATGAATCATTTTAGCTGTTGCCACTCCACTAATCGTTATCCCTGAGGTTTTTAATACATTTCCTTTTGAATTTTTAATAAAAAAGGTCACGAAAGTCCCTTCACTAACCACATTGCCTTGTTTATCCCTTATCACCGAAGTAGTAAAAGTCGTGATTTGATTTCCATCGGCATAATCATGAGGCCGTTTTACGGAAATATTAAAATTTGTAGGAATTGCAGCAGATACATCTACTGTAAATTCTTTAGAATTTGTCCCCAAACTTTCTGAAGAAACCAACATTCTTCCACTCTCTATTTTAGAATAAATATTTTTATAGGCTATTAAATTTTTAGTATAAATGGTATCGTTTTTTTCTAAATCTAAAAATTGATGTTTGGCTTTTACAAGTGTGTGAACGGGCATGGGATTATCTAAGGAATCGGTAGGAATCACTACAAGCATGGTGTAATCTATCCCTCCAGCGGAAATGCTTGGCGGGCCGATATAGGTCTCCATAGTGGCTACTTCAGACTTTGGATACATCGTAAAAGTTCCTGAAGGTACTCCCTCATTTTGAAGCAATTTCCAATGAACCACTCCTATTTTATTAGCTATATTTTGAGGAATATTGTAGGTGAGTCTATTGCTTTCAAGCAAAGGGGCAACCAGCGTAGCTCCATAACTATTGGTGCAATATAGTAAAGGTTTTAGGGTATCCGAAGTAGCAAACTTAAGTGTTACCTCACTACCCACTTCGAAATTAACTTTCGAAGTTAATAATTTGATAGCTGAGAGACTTTCATAAGGTTTCCACACTCTGAAAGATGACCCTATAATGAGGCATATAAGAAAAAAAAGGATGCGTTGCATTAGTTTGGACTTGCTATGTAGGTGTTCATTTCAATTTTAATAAAACTAAAATCACAATGTTTAATTTTTTGTAACTGGGAATTGAAATGATTTCTAATTCTATTTGGCACTATTTTACTAGAAATACTTTTGTTAGGTAAACCGTTTACAAAAACATGTTCCATGTCATTATTTATAATTTTTATATGGCTATTACTTGGTAATAATGGATACTCAAAAGCTCTTTTTCGTTGTTGCCTTATCCCTTCTTTTACAAACAAATGATCCACCCAAACAAGCTCTTTATTTGCGTTATAATAAGAAACTAATAATTGAGGGATTGTAATTTCTTGAGTCCCGCTATTAAATAAATTTCCTTGTACGAGGTCTTCTTTTACAGTAACCGCACTTAATATCAAGTTTTTGTATAAATCAGCACCCGTAACATTTCCAGCAACCTGTAAGTTAAATTTTGTGGGTTGTTCTTCAAATTCTACGGGCGTAAACTCGTCTGGGTTAAAAGTATCAGGAATAGAGTCTTGTATTTTTGACCACGCAATCCCTTCAAAATTTATCCTAAAACTGCTCGATTCTTTAGGCATTAACTTATGCTTCACATGGTACTTTGCATTATAAGTAGCTAATTCTTTATTAGCATCGTTATATAGTGTTCCTTTTAAAACGACATCTGCGGGAACCGTATCGATATTCTGCACCTCTCCAACAATAGCATAACTGCCATTAAACTGGATTAATTTAGCTGACAACACTTCTAAAACAGGTTGTTTTAAAATGTCCTCATGATGGGTTTGCTGGGTAGTAATACGTCGCCTTCCCTGATTAAAATAGGTAGTAGCATGCCCAGAATATAATTGGTCTGGAGGTAAATCATGGTTTAAGTCATCAGCTTGCAAGTACCATTTTCTATTGTGCTTTGCTAATAATTTATAATCTACTTTTTCAATTTTCTCTAGAGGGGTAATCCAACTCGTTGTGACTTTTGCAAATGCGGTACTGTCGCTAAGTTTGGTAACTTCCGTGTCAATGGCATCCATTTTCGCATAACTACTCAGTAAGCCATCACTTACGGAAACTTCTAACATATATTGTGCTATGGAGATAGTATCGTTTGGATCAATGAGTCCATGTGCTTTTTCAAATCTTTTAAAGTCTAAGGCATCGTAGTAGGCAATAATCACATTTTCTGGACTTCGCTGCAAATCGTTTTTTAAGTAAAATAAATAAATACCATAAAACACAATAATTGCTAAAATTACAGACCAAATATGTGTAACCCGCAATACATTTCTATTAAAATTAGTATAGGTAGTCGGAAATTTTAAAAAATCGGGTTTGGGTTTAAAACGTATTTTTAACATACGCACCCAAATCATCAGAATATTTAAAACAAAGGCAATGATCACCGTGAGTAAAGGAACAATCCCCCAGTGAATTTTTAAGGCTTTTGCCACATCATCCATGGGCAAAATAGAAGAAACAGGAGGAATATTCAAACGCTCCCAAACCATAATTCCATTTTCCAATTGTCGCAAACGTTGCCACCCACAGAAATACAGAATGGGATCGTAAAACTTATCGTTAGAAAATATATACTTCAGATTGTACTTTTCTGGAGTGGTTAAAAACTGTTGCAGAGAACCAATTCCTGCAACCCCTTTAAATTTTGAATTCTCTAAACGCTCTATGGGTCTTGTAGTGAGTTCTGGTAAACGCCTTGCAGAATGATAGTTTCCATCGACTGTCATGGCACTAGTTTGCGCACTTAACCAAGCCATTTGATCGCCAAAACCAAGGGTTAAAAACCGCCATTTATCATGATCATCTTGATTTAAAAAATTGACAATGGGTAACATTTTTATTTTTTGGGGTTGTGAAGGTCTAAAGTACCCGAGACTCATCGTAAAAACCACCATGAATACAAAAAATCCAGCAAGAATAGCTCCTATGATTCTATGATAAACCGTACCAAATTTAGATTGAATCAACTTCTTTAAATCACCTTCCACAAAACGATAGGTAAATTCACCAAATAAAGGTATCGACATGATAGACGCCCAAAGTGTAAACCTGTCCAATGTTAATATATTAAAGGCAGTTTCCCCTAAAATAGCACGTGGAATAGGCGTAGTTCCTCCCGTTCCTAAAATAGTTAATAATGTAATGGATAATCCAAAAAACAAATAACGTTTGCTGTAATACCTATAGAAAATATAGGGCAATACCACCAGTAATACGCCCCATGGAATTAAAAAGAATACCAAACCCGAAGAGGTAATTTCAAAAAAATTATCCCTAGACCCATGCGGGATAGGTACTTGCGTAATAGGATTCGCTTTTGTGTTTAACCAATATGGAAAAATACACCCAATAATTAAAACTAAAGAAAGCATTCCAAAGCTTATAATGCGTTTAAAGAGTTTAAAAAAACTATTTAAAAAGACTTTAAAAGTCACTTCTTTCATGGTGTTCACCTGCTCTCTTGAAACGTCCATTAGTACCATTGCTATAAGTGGAAAAATAAAGAATACCATCCCAAAAATGGGAGTCACATGATGCGAAGTAACCGTGACGGCAATTAAAGATAAGGAGGTCGCTAAATACCATTTCTTACCTGTTTTTAGCCATAAATAAATTTCAGGTAAGGCATGCATTAATACTGAAATACCTACAATACTTGGTAACTGTCCAAAAATATGTAAGGTTTCTACAAACGAAGACGAAAAAACAGCCAAAACAGCAGCGTATCCTGCTACTTTTCTATTAGAAGTCATTAACAACGAAAACCTGTAAGCTCCTGTAATAAACAATACAATGCCTATTAGGGCTACACTAAACATCCCAAACTTTAAACCACCAACCATAGACAATAACGCTATAGTTTGATGCACTAAAGGAGGATAGCTCTGTACTGTAAAACCGGTATACCACTCGTAATCCCAAGGTTCAAACCAGCTATTTGCATAATGATCTGCAAAAAATAAATGAATTAACGCATCATAGGTCTTCTCTAATGTAAAAAAGATAGCACTCCCATGAAAAGCCAATCCTAAGAGTAAGGCTGAGATTAAAAATTTATTTACGGTTTCTTTCATTTAAAAAATAACCCTTTAAAGCATGTTTAAAGGTATAATAAAATTTAGTCTTAACACGCATAAGTTATCGATAAAAAGCCTATATTCATCTATATAAAATAGTTTATTATCGACTACACCTAGTTACAAATAGCAATCACAACTATTTTATTACATATAAACAACTAACTATGAAAGTTTTATTAATAGATGATCAGCAATTGGTATTACTACCATTAGAAAAAAGACTTGTAGAATTAGGTTACACTGTCGCAACAGCTACAAATGCTTCTGAGGGAATGAATGTATTTGTTTCCTTCCAACCCGATTTAGTGATTATTGACATTAATTTATCTGGAATTTCAGGCTTAGAAGTTGTAAAATACATTAGGGTTACCCATAAAAACGAGACCCCAATAGCGATCTTATCTGGTAACACCAAAGACGAAACCATTACCGAAGCTTTTGAGTTAGGCATTGATGATTACATGAAAAAACCAATGGGTTTAAATGAAATTTGTGCACGAGTAAAACGAATCATAGGTGCTCCGGAAAGCCCCACCAAAATAACTAACAGTAATGTGATTATCCAAGAGCGTTGCGTGGGTGTAGTAATCCCTTGTTACAACGAAGAGGAACGCTTATTAAGTTCCCAATTCACGGACTATATCCATAAAAATTCGGGTTACCATCTGTGTTTTGTAAATGACGGAAGTACCGATAATACCTTAGAAGTCTTACATACTTTACAAAAAGATAGAAAGCACTTTATTACCGTTTACGACTGCGAAAAAAACGGAGGTAAAGCAGAGGCAGTACGTTTAGGTATGTTACATATGGCTCAAAAAGAAGACTTGGACTATATCGGGTTTTTAGACGCTGATTTATCCACAGACTTAGCCGATTTTGATGACCTTGTAAAAACTATAGCAGACTCCGATTTTAAAATTGTAAGCGGTTCTCGAATTAGCAGAATGGGAGCAAATATTACTAAACAACCGGCACGTAAAATAATCAGTTTAACCATTAACTTTATTATTCGATCTATTTTAAGAATGGATTTCAAAGACACCCAATGTGGGGCTAAAATTTTCCATAAAAACGTTATCGATATTGCTTTTCGTGAGAAATTTATTACACAATGGATTTTTGATGTGGAGATCTTTAAAAGAATGAGTCATCATTTTGGATTAAAAGAAGCCAAAAAAATGCTTTGTGAAAAACCTTTAAAACGCTGGATTCATGCAGATGGCTCTAAATTGTCAATGAAAGATTCCATTAAAATTATTGGACAATTAGGACAGATAGCTTGGGTGTATCGAAAAAAATAACCAGTTTTTTTTATTAAAAAACTGGTTATTAATATTTAGTAGCGGGAACTGGACTCGAACCAGTGACCTTCGGGTTATGAGCCCGACGAGC
>WTKB01000175.1 GCA_011524575.1 Aquimarina sp. | reverse complement strand
GAATTTTTACATGTAAAACCAGGTAAAGGACCTGCTTTTGTACGTACTAAATTAAAAAGTGTAACTTCTGGAAAAGTAATAGATAATACTTTTTCTGCAGGACATAAAATTGATGAGGTTCGTGTAGAGACGCATAAATTCCAATTTTTATATAGCGATTCATCAGGGAGTTATCATTTAATGAATCAAGAAGATTATACTCAAATTGAGCTTCAAGCTTCTGCTATTGATAGACCAGATTTATTAAAAGAAGGAGATGTAGTTACTGTTCTTATTAATTCTGAAGATGCTGCACCACTTTCAGTAGATATGCCGCAAACTGTAGTATTAGAAGTGACTTCTACAGAGCCAGGCATAAAAGGTAATACAGCTACTAATGCGACCAAGCCAGCTGTGGTAGAAACAGGTGCAAAAGTTATGGTGCCTTTATTTATTAATGAAGGGGATAAGATTAAAATTGAAACGGCAAAGGGAACTTATAAAGAACGTGTCAAAGAATAGTATCATAATTTTAAGCAGGAATTGGTATTACTCTTATGTAAAAAAACCTTTATGATTTTTCATAAAGGTTTTTTTACATAAGAGCTTGTTTAAAGGGAATACAAAGTGTAATTCAAAAGTTTAAGGTTTGGTTTACTTTTAAATGATGCGTATATCGAGATATGTAAATCTTTTTAAAGTGATCCAAGTTCTTAAAATTTTGGATTACAGGAAGTAGTGATTTTAAACAAGTTCCAAACAAGTGAACCAACTATAGTAAACCTTTACTAACTAGGTTTTTGTTGAGTTTGTCTACGAGCTCTATCAGTAGTACGAGGGGGTTGCCCAGCTAATATCGCTCCAGCTGTTTGAGAATTTAGACTCACACTAGGAGATGTAAATTGTCTATCTCTATGAAATCTAGTTAATTCTCCTATAAATGTTGTATTTGAAACATCCGTTAAATCATTACTTACATAAGGTCTATTTTGCAAAGCCAGACTAAGATTCGGGATAAGAGCATCTAACTTTGTAGTGAATTTAAATCCATTTCTATTTTTATCATACTCTTTTTTCGAACCATTTCCTACCCAAAGATCTTTTACTACTTGGTCTATTTTTTTATCTTGCTCAGACTTCTCACTACCATCAAGATTTTTTGAATTCTCTAAGTTTTCAGCTTTTTTATTTAGAAAATCCCCTAGTAAAGTACTACTTATTTGATCTGTTTGGGCTAAACTTGATCTATTTGTAGCTTGTGAAAATAATTGTGTAAGTATATCAGGACTATCTGCATTTACAATTCTCATAATCTTATTTTAAATTTTATTGCAGCAAAAATAATATAAATATTTATATAACAATACATTATTTACTGAAATAAGATTAAAAATATAAAAACTTTAATAATAAACGTAAAGTCAAAACCTTAGAGCTTGAATATAATCAATAGTATGAATAGGATTAATTTGATTTAGAAAAGGTCGAATTGACATACCTTTGTGACCAACATTAGATAGATCAAGGTTATTTCATATAGAATATAAAATTTATTATTATTATTAATTAGTTTTTGGTTTACTAACATTGAAATTATAACTTAAGAACTTGTTTTAGATTCTTAGAACCTAACAAAAATGTTTTTATTTAAAAACCTATTTTATTGCTTCATCATGATGACTTTATTTTCTTGTCAACAAAAGTTTCAACACCTCGAACTAAATACCACAAACAAATACAAGCTTACTTCAGAAAATGATTTGCAAGATCCATCATATTGTGAAGCTATAGATCTATTTTTTGAAAAAGGTATTAAAGGCACTTTTACAGGAAAAAACAAGGTGAAAATCTATTACAAAATATTTGAACAAGTAGCAAGTCAAAAATGTATTGTAATTTCTACAGGTCGCACAGAAAGTGCTATCAAATACAAAGAAATGATTTATGACTTATACAAAAATGGTTATAACATCTACATTCACGATCATAGAGGGCAAGGGTACTCTGAAAGAATGTTACCTGACAGCGATATGGGGTATATCGATGATTTTCAATACTATATTGATGATTTAAAAACGTTTCATAACAAGTATGTTTTACCTAAAAACTACACGAAAAAATATCTTTTAGCTCACTCTATGGGAGGTGCTATAGGAATTACCTACCTAGAGCAATACCCTAATGATTTTAACAAAGCTGTGTTCTCATCTCCTATGTTGGCTTTTTCGGGATACATCAAACCCTTAGTAAATATGTTAATTTCTGATAAACCCAAATATGCCTTAGGACAAAAAGGGTTTCACGATGATGAAATTCCTTTTGAAAAAAACACCCTTACAGGAAGCCAAATCAGGTATAAAAGAGCAGTTGATATTTATTTAAAAGAACCCAAAGCTCGTTTAGGAGGTGTAACTTATCATTGGCTTTACGCATCTTGCCATCAATTTGAATACATATTTGATCATATCCAAAACATAAAAACGCCTTCTATTTTGTTTTCTGCAGACCATGAAACGATTGTGAATCCAAAAGGACATTATAATTTCATAAAAAAATCCAAAAAGCTTAACAAAAACTTCGATGCTTTTTTGGTTAAAAATGCACAACACGAGTTGTATATAGAAAAAGACAAGCAAAGAATTGCTGTTTTAAATAAGATTCTTGATTTTTTTGCTGAGTAGTAGTTTTTTGAATTAGGAGGTTGTTCTTAGATTCAACCTCGATTGGTATAATTACCATCTTTTTTATTTAGTCTTTTAGTACGATTTTGCTTTCTCATTTCCTCTCCAATTTGATTAGACGCGGCAATAGATGTAATCATATCATTAAGCATATTGCTACCAGCTTGTGGTGGGTTAGGGGAGTAGTATTAAGTGACTATTTGTTTCACTTATCGAGATATATTAATCTTTTTAAAGTGATCCAAGTTCTTAAAATTTTGAATTACAGTAATTAGTGAGTTTAAACAAGCTCTAAGTAAATGTTTTTTTTAAAGTTCAAAAGGTATTTTATTATCAATATCCGTCATTATTTCGAATAGTTTCTCTCCTAATA
>WTKB01000333.1 GCA_011524575.1 Aquimarina sp. | reverse complement strand
CTAATGTTCATTGGATTTTAAGTCCAACGTGTCTACCAATTCCACCACCCGAGCGTATATATCTGCTCTGAGCGAAAGACGGGATTTGAACCCGCGACCCTCACCTTGGCAAGGTGATGCTCTACCCCTGAGCTACTTTCGCAATTAGTAAAATTAGTTGTTCATTTACTTCGGGTGCAAATATACAACATTTATTTAGTTATCATAACATTTAGACTATTTTTTTAAAAAAATTATTCTAAATCAATACTTTTTAAATGTTTTTTTACTTCATCGAGCTTCATAAGTGCCTCTAAAGGAGTAAGGTTATCAATTTGAAGCTCTAAAATCTGATCTCTAAAATCTTTAAAAACAACACTAGCTCCTCTATCCAATTGTTTTCTCTTTTGTGTTTTTTGAGTAATTTGTTTTAACTGATGAGGTAAATTTTTGTGTGGATTTGCAGATTCTAGTTTATCAAGCATAATTTCAGCTTCTTTTAAAACACTTTTGGGCATGCCTGCCATTTTTGCAACATGAATCCCAAAACTATGATGACTACCTCCTGCAACTAGCTTTCTTAAAAACAACACACTATCTGGAAGCTCTTTTATAGAAACATTATAATTTTTTATCCTTGAATAAAACTGAGTCATCTCGTTTAGCTCGTGATAATGAGTTGCAAACAAAGTTTTAGGTTTATATTTATGATCGTGTAAATAAACCGCAATAGCCCAAGCTATGGATATTCCATCATAAGTACTGGTTCCTCTACCTATTTCATCTAGTAATACCAAAGACCGAGAAGAAAGATTATTAAGAATACTTGCTGTCTCGTTCATTTCTACCATAAAAGTAGATTCCCCCATAGAGATATTATCACTAGCACCCACACGAGTAAAAATATGATCCATAAGGTGGAACTTTGCAGCTTTTGCAGGGACAAAACTCCCCATTTGTGCTAGTAAAACAATAAGAGCTGTTTGACGTAAAATTGCTGATTTACCACTCATATTAGGCCCTGTAATCATCATAATTTGTTGATGATCAGTATCAAGTTGTATCGAGTTAGGCACATAAACTTCCCCTTCTGGAAGTAAAGTTTCTATTACTGGGTGTCTTCCATCTGTAATCTCAAAAACACTTGTATCATCAACAAGCTCTGGAAGACAATATTTTTTCTCTATTGCCAAATGTGCAAAACCACTTAAACAATCCAATTGTGCTAATAGCTTTGCATTATACTGAATATCTTTTATATCATACGAAATGGCTATTAATAGCTCGTTAAAAAGTTGCCTTTCTAACGCTAATATTTTTTCCTCTGCACCAAGTATTTTAGCCTCATAGGTTTTAAGTTCTTCTGTGATATAACGTTCTGCACTTACAAGTGTTTGCTTGCGAATCCAATTTTCTGGAACTTTATCTTTATGTGTATTACGCACCTCAATGTAATACCCAAAAACATTATTAGAGGCAATTTTTAAAGATGTGATCCCTGTAGCTTCCGTTTCTCGTTGTAGCATTTGATCAAGATACTCCTTGCCAGACTTAGAAAGCCCTTTTAACTCATCGAGTTCTGGATGGAAGCCAGCGGCTATAACCCCTCCTTTCAAAATATTAACGGGAGCATCAGGATTTAATGTCTGATCGATTTTTTGCAATAAATTAGTGTGATCCTTAAAACTATTACCTACTTCTTGTAACACCTTAGAGGAACTGACTTTCAGAATACCTGCAATAGGCGCCAACACTTCTAAAGAAAATTTAAGGACATTTACCTCTTTTGGAGAAATTTTAAAAGTAGCGAGCTTAGAGGTTAGCCGCTCTATATCCGAAATTTTATTTATTTGATCACGGAGATTTTCAAGTTCCGTACTATTTTGAACAAAATAACTTACTGCTTGTTGCCGAATTTGTAACGTACTTTTATTTTTCAAAGGAAAAGACAGCCAATGTTTTAACATCCTTGCTCCCATTGCCGACTGCGTATGATCAATAACACTTAAAAAAGTAACCGCACCTTTTTCCTGACCTGCATACAGTTCTAAATTACGTGTCGTAAAACGATCCATACTTAAAAACTGATCTTGTTCAATTTTCTTAATAGTAGTAATATGACCAAGATGTGCATGGTAATTTTGCTTCACATAGTGCAAAATACCTCCTGCTGCAATAATCCCTATTGGTAAATGATCTATTCCAAAACCTTTAAAAGAACGTACCTTAAAATGCTGTTGTAAGATTTCTGTAGTGTAATCTGTGCTCCATACCCAATCTTCTAAATAAAAGAGAGGTGTTTTTTCAAGTAAAAGTGTTTCTTTATCAAAAACATTCTTTTGTGTTTTAGAAATTAAAACCTCACTAGGCTTAAAACTTTCTAAACATTTTTGAATGGTAGTTAAATCACCCTGTGAAGTAAAATACTCCCCTGTAGAAATATCTAAAAAAGCAACTCCATACGCTTTCTTATTTTGATAGACTGCTGCTAAAAAATTATTAGTACTACTTTCTAAAACCTCATCATTAAAAACGGTACCAGGCGTAATAAGTTCGGTAACTCCACGCTTTACAATAGTTTTAGTAGCCTTAGGATCTTCGAGTTGATCACAAATAGCTACACGTTTACCTGCTTTGACTAACTTAGGCAAATACGTATTTAAGGAATGATGAGGAAAACCTGCAAGGGCTGTTTCTGATTCTGTACCAGCACCTCTTTTAGTAAGTATTATATTTAAAATCTTAGCAGCTTCTATGGCATCATCCCCAAAAGTCTCATAAAAATCCCCAACTCTAAAAAGCAAAAGTGCTTCTGGATGTTTGGCTTTAATAGCATTATACTGCTTCATTAAAGGGGTTATTTTTTTAGCTTTGGAAGTATTTTTTGGTTTTTTTGAAGATGAAGAGGTACTCACGAATATGATATTTTTTAAATTCTAATAAGATTTATTCTAATAATACCAATGTATGCTTGGTATAAGAGTCTAAAAATAGTACATATCCCATAAAAAAAGCTAAATAACCTTGAGGTTATTTAGCTTTTTTTTATAAAATA
>WTKB01000285.1 GCA_011524575.1 Aquimarina sp. | reverse complement strand
TGCTTGATTTTTATAATGCGTATAAAGAAAAAATACTTCAATTTATTTTATATAGTTTTCAAAGATCAATTGGTATTAAACTCACTTCTTCCTGTGATCCAAAATTTTAAGAACTTGGATCACTTTAAAAGGATTTACCTATCTAGATAGGCACATCATTTAAAAGTAACCCAAAACGGTAAGCTTTTGAATTACAGTTTGTATTTAGTTTAAACAAGTACTTAAAGACTTTTTTCAGGTGATTTTTAAATTACTTCTTGGTTTGTTTGATTTTGTTTAATAATCATTATTTTTGAGTTCAGTTTTATCTAATCTGATTAATTTTTTTTTATGCCAAAAATATCTAGCAAAGGCTTTGCTATGCCTGATTCTCCTATTCGTAAGCTTGTTCCTTATGCAGATAAAGCTGAAAAAAAAGGAGTTGAAATTATTCGTTTAAATATTGGTCAGCCTGATATTGAAACCCCTAAAATTGCTATAGATGCTGTAAAGAATATGGATATTAGTACCGTGTCCTATTCTCATTCAGCGGGAAATTTAAGTTTTCGTGAAAAATTATCCGCCTATTATCAAAAGAAAGCTATTGCTATAGATTCAGATAGTATTTTAGTTACCACTGGTGGAAGTGAAGCTTTAATATTTACTATAAATAGTATTGCAGATCCTGAAGATGAAATTATTATACCAGAACCTTTTTATGCAAATTACTATAGCTTTTCTACACAATCAAATGTAAATGTAGTTCCTGTTATTTCTAAAATCGAAGATGATTTTTCATTACCAAAAATTAGTGATTTTGAGGCTTTAATTACTTCTAAAACAAAGGCTATTCTAATATGTAACCCAGGAAATCCAACGGGGTATTTGTATAGTAAATCTGAAATTAAACAGCTGGCACAACTGGCATTAAAATATGATTTATTCTTAATATCAGATGAAGTGTATAGTGATTTTGTATATGAAGAGGAAGCCACACATTATTCTATTTTACAAGAGTCAGGACTAGAAGAGCACGCTATTGTAGTAGATTCTTTTTCGAAACGCTATAGTATGTGTGGAGCAAGGATTGGAATGATGATTAGTAAAAATAAGGCTGTTATTGAAACAGCGATGAAATTTGCACAAGCAAGACTCAGTCCACCAAGTTTAGCACAAATAGCCTGCGAGGCAACACTTGATTTACCTGAATCTTATTTTAAGGAACAAATTGCTAAATATAAAGCACGTAGAGATACCCTTATTGAAGGGCTTCGGAAAATTCCAAATATTAGATTCTCTGTACCAAGAGGTGCTTTTTACTGTATTGTAGCGCTTCCTGTTTCTAATTCTGAAGATTTTGCACAGTGGATGTTAGAATTCTTTTCATTAGATAACAAAACACTAATGGTGGCTCCTGCTGATGGTTTTTATTCCACTCCTAATACTGGGAAAAATCAAATACGATTAGCTTTTGTGCTTAATAGAAACGATTTAAAAATGGCTACTATAATTTTAGGAGCTGCGCTTAAGGCTTACATAGCAAAAAATAAGAGTATGCCCGAGCAACTTGAACTTGATTTTTAATTTTTTGAAGGAATACAATTGCATGATTTTTAATAAAGAAGTCTCTTTAAAAGCTTATAATACCTTTGGTATTGAGTCAGTTGCTGCCTATTTTGCTGTGATATCTTCTAAACAAGCGTTGAAACATGCTTTACAAAATGCTCCTGCCCCTTTATTAGTATTAGGAGGTGGGAGTAATATTTTGCTTACTAAGGATTATTATAATAATGCAGTAATAGCCATTGCCTCTAAAGGTATTGAGGTGATTCAAGCAACGAGTAATCATGTTTACTTAAAAGTACAAGCAGGAGAAAATTGGTCTGATTTTGTAGATTATTGTGTAGCAACGGGCTATGGGGGGGTTGAAAATATGGCACTCATACCTGGTAATGTAGGAACGGCACCTATTCAAAATATAGGAGCCTATGGCGTAGAGTTAAAAGATGTTTTTGAATCTTGTACTGCCATTGAGATTGATACTTTAAAAGAAACTATTTTTACTAATGAAGATTGTAATTTTGGGTATAGGCATTCTATTTTTAAAACTTCTAAGTATAAAGATAAGTATATTATTACAGACGTAACTTTTAAACTCACAAAAGGTACACCTATTTTTTATACCAGTTACGGAGGGATCTTTAAAGAGCTAGAATGTCAAGGAAACAAAGAGTTATCTATAGGTGCTATTGCTAATGCTGTTAAGCGTATTCGTACTCGTAAGTTGCCTGACCCTAAGTTGATTGGTAATTCGGGTAGTTTTTTTAAGAACCCAATTATTTCAAAATGTAATTTTGAAGTTTTACAACAGAAATTTCCAGATATTGTTTTTTATCCGCAAACAGATGATCATGTTAAAATTCCTGCTGCATGGCTGATAGATCGTTTGGGTTTAAAAGGACATACTTATAGAAATGCAGGTGTGCACTTGCAGCAACCTCTCGTTTTAATTAATAAAACAGGGGAGGCTACAGGTCAAGAAATCCTAGCATTGGCAAGGTATATACAAGAAATGGTTTTGGAAAACTATCAAATTCATTTGGAGTTTGAAGTGAATATATTGTAGTTTTGTTTAGATTAATTACAAGCTCTTATGGAACTAATATTTATAACAATAGGTTTATTAGCACTTGCAGTAACTGGTATTGCTATTAAACTTTGGGCAAAAAAAGATGGTAAATTTGCGGGTACTTGTGCTTCACAAAGCCCATTTTTAAATAAAGAAGGGGAATCTTGTTCTCTGTGTGGTAAAACTCCAGATCAATTTGAGAATTGTTCAGATACTGCAACAACTACAAGATCATAAATGCTTTAGAGCTTGTGTTTAACTAAGCTCTAAACACAAACAGTAACTTAAACAGTAATTCAAAATTTTGCGGTTATAATGTTACTTTTAGATGCTGCCAATTAAGAGCTTGTTTAAACTCACTACTTCCTGTAATACAAAGTTTTAAGAACTTGGATCACTTTAAAAAGATTTACATATCTCGATATGCAC
>WTKB01000258.1:1794-3043 GCA_011524575.1 Aquimarina sp. | reverse complement strand
TTAAATAATAGATAAAAACATATAGAAATCAGTATATGAAAAAGAATTATATCGGGCTTTATTTTGAAGTAACCCCTTTAGTACCTGCTACAGAAATTCTTATTGCAGAACTAGGTAGTAGAGGTTTTGAAAGTTTTTTTGAAACCCCAACCGGATTAGAAGCCTTTATAGAGGAAGAACAATGGCAAGATAATCTACTTGAAGATGTCTATGTTTTAAACTCTGAGGAATTTCAAATTAGTTATACTCAAAAGTATATTGAGTCGGAGAATTGGAATGAACAATGGGAAAAAAACTTTGAACCTATTGTGGTTGATGACCGTTGTAGGGTACGTGCCACTTTTCATGAGCAAAAAGACGAACCTTTTGATATTGTAATTACTCCTAAAATGTCGTTTGGTACGGGACATCATCAAACGACTTTTATGATGATTCAGTTGCTTTTAAATACTGATTTTTCTGAGATAGCAACGGTATTAGATATGGGTTGTGGAACAGGAATTTTGGCTATTCTTGCTCAAAAATTAGGAGCAAAACACATTGATGCTATAGATATTGATCACTGGTCTTATGAAAATGCTCAGGAAAATTTACAGCTGAATAATAGTTCTGGAATTGTGGTAACTATTGGAGATCAATCTGCTATTAATAGAGATCAAAAGTACAATCTTATTTTAGCAAATATTAATAGAAATGTGTTATTACAAGATATGGAAACTTATGTCAATCAACTGCACTTAAACGGACAATTGTTTTTAAGTGGTTTTATGACTGATGATCTTGAAATCATTACCTCAAAAGCTTCAGAATTAGGGTTAACGCCGTTAAAAATACTTCTTAAAGAGAATTGGCATGCAATGAGTTTTATTAAAAAACAACTCAAATAACTGAAAATTAATTATTTATATTTAGTATATTTACCAGTAGTATTTTTAAAATTATAAAATATTGAAAGACATGAATGCACATTTTAGTCCTGAGGTTCTTGAAGAAGAAATGGTACAAACTAAGCAAGAAAAAAAATATCAGATCGTACTTTTTAATGATGATGTAAATACTTTTGATCATGTTATAGAGGTGCTTATGAGTGTTTGTCAACATGATGCACTGCAAGCTGAGCAGTGTGCTCTTTTAGTACATTATAAAGGGAAATGTAGTGTAAAAACAGGTACTTATAAAGATCTTGAGCCAAGATGTACAGCCTTATTAGATGCAGGTTTAAGTGCTGAGATTGAATAAACAGTGTTTT
>WTKB01000258.1:0-1694 GCA_011524575.1 Aquimarina sp. | reverse complement strand
TTTGAATTACAGTTTGTATTTAGTTTAAACACGTTCTATATTTAAAAATTTATTACTTCCTTGTCTTCTTTTTTTCTAGAAATTAAAAACCCTAAACAAACCCCACAAATAGACTTCAAAAGTCATGTTTTTTTAATGGGATCTTGTTTTGGAGAAAATATAAGTAGTAAGCTTGATTATTATAAATTTTCTTGTCTTTCTAATCCGTTGGGAATTGTTTTTCACCCAATGGCTATTACAACATTGTTAATACGTATAATATCACGCAAAAGTTTTACCAGAGAAGACTTTTTTTATCATCAAGAACGTTGGCATTGTTATGAAGTTCATTCTAAGTTTAGTAATCCTTGTTTAGATCAAATGATACTTGATTTAAATATAAGGCTAGAAAAGAGTTATCATTTTTTAAAACAAACCTCTCATCTTATTTTAACACTAGGTACGGCTTATGGGTATGAGCATTTTGACACTAAAAAAATAGTTGCAAACTGCCATAAAATGCCACAAAAACACTTCGAAAAAAAGTTAAGTACCATTAGTAGTATTTCACAAATTTTGGGAAAATTATTGAGAACTATTCAAGATTTTAATCCTGATATAACTGTATTATTAACACTTTCTCCTATAAGACATATTAAAGATGGTATTATTGAAAATAATAGGAGTAAAGCACACCTTTTAGCTGCTATTCATCAAAGTATAGAGTCTCAAAATTCTGATAAAGTAACCTATTTTCATAGTTATGAAATTTTACTAGATACCTTAAGAGAGTATCGATTTTACACTCCAGATTTACTACATCCAAACGCTGTAGCCATAGATTATATTTGGGAGCAATTTAAAGCGAGTTGGATAGCTAAAGATTTAGAAAATGTACTACAAAGAATTGATAAAATTCAGAAAAGCATAGCTCATAAACCTTTTTATCCAAACAGTAATTCTCATCAATTATTTTTAGAAAAATTGCAAGAGAAAATACAAGACTTATACTATGAGTATCCGAATATGCAAAAGTTTTGATTCTAGTAGGAGAACTTGTCTAGAAGTACTACTTCTTGTAATTCAAAATTTTAAGAACTTAGGTTTCTTTAAAAGGAAACCAATAACGGCAAACTTTTAAATGACAGTTCGAATTACCTTTAAACAAGCGCTACTATTTTTAAAACTTTAGGTAAAAAAAGTTATATTAGTCAACGAATAAATAACAGTAATCATAAATTAGAAATGAAAACATTTATTGCTACAACTATAGCAACTTTTGCTATAGGTTTAGGTGTTCATGCACAAGAAAATAAAATGTCAAATAACACAAAGATGGTGGAAACACTATCCTTTAAACCTAAAAATAAAGTTCACCGATTTTATGCACTTAAAGAGCTTAAAGCAATGAATAAGGGAGAACTTACTTCAATTTATTTACGAAGAACTCAAGAGTTGGTTAATATTTTACCTTTTATGGCGATGAGTTCTAATGGGAGTTTAGATTTTAAAACTTTTGGGATTCGTAAACAGAATGAAAACTCACAAGTTCTAGAAACTTATAAAAGAAGTGCTGAGCAGTATAATGAACAAATCCAAAACATGGTTATTGATTTTATTCCTTATGCAGATACTAATGATATAGTTAAATCTATTGTGTATATGGAGAATATTATTGAAAAAATTAGATTAGGAATTAAAAGGTAATTTATTAA
>WTKB01000145.1 GCA_011524575.1 Aquimarina sp. | reverse complement strand
ATAAAGACCTTCATTCCCTCTTTCTTCTGATTTTGTTTCTAGTTGAAAAAAATCTTGAAAAGACCTAACTTGTATATCCAATAAATCTGGATACTCAGGAATATTCTTTACAGAAGAAAAATTTAATCTTTCAGTTTGCGTTGCTAACATCAATGGATCGAATTAAATTAAAAATGGTGTACTTTCGTACACACAAAAATATAGTAAAACACGAGGTTTTAAAATGGATGGTAAATTTAGTCTTTTGTAGGGAGACGAAAAAACCAAAGATTTTATATACACAAAATGGTTTAGACCTCAAAGATAAAAATCTTTGGGTCTAAACCGTTTTTTGATTACAAGTATGATTACTTAAGCTCTACTTCTGCTCCAGCCTCTTCTAATTGAGCTTTTAATGCATCAGCTTCGTCTTTAGAAACTCCCTCTTTGATTGTACTTGGAGCGTCATCAACTAATCCTTTAGCCTCTTTAAGACCTTGACCTGTTAATTCTTTTACTAACTTAACTACAGCTAATTTAGAACCTCCAGCAGCTTTAAGGATAACGTCAAATTCAGTTTTTTCCTCAGCAGCGTCTCCACCTGCAGCAGCTCCACCAGCTACAGCTACAGCTGCAGCAGCAGGCTCAATTCCGTAATCTTCTTTTAAAATATCAGCTAATTCATTAACTTCTTTTACTGTTAAATTAACTAACTGCTCTGCAAAATCTTTTAAATCTGCCATTTTTCTACCGTTTTAAATTTTATATAATAATTGTGTGTGTGTTATACCTGAAACCGAATTACTCTGGTTTTTCTGATAATGTCTTAAGGATTCCTGCAATTTTCCCTCCACTAGACTGAAGAGCAGAAACTACATTCTTAGCAGGTGACTGTAATAATCCAATAATATCACCTATTACTTCTTCCTTAGACTTAATATTTACAAGAGTTTCTAAATTCTCATCACCTACAAAAACCGCTTCTTCAACATAAGCACCTTTTAGAACAGGTCTTTCTGATTTCTTTCTAAACTCTTTAATAATCTTAGCCGGAGCATTTCCTGCTTCCGAAAACATGATTGATGTATTTCCTTTCAATGTTGAAGGTAAGTCACCGAAATCTTTATCAGAAGCTTCCATAGCCTTCTCTAATAAAGTATTCTTAACAACACTTAAAGAAACATTTGCTTTAAAACAAGCTCTTCTTAAATTTGAAGTTGCCCCTGCATCTAAACCTGAAATATCCGCAACATAAATATTGCTATTATCAGCTAATTGAGCAGTTAAGTCTTCAATTACTAATGATTTTTCTTCTCTAGTCATAATTGTAATTTCTTAATTACCCAACGAATGCCTTTGTATCAACTTTGATACCTGGACTCATTGTGCTTGATAAATAAATAGATTTAATGTAAGTACCCTTTGCCGCTACTGGCTTTAACTTTACCAATGTAGAAACAAGCTCTTGCAAATTGGCTTCAAGTTGCTCTCCTGAGAAAGAAGCTTTCCCAATACCAGCATGAACTATACCTGTCTTATCTACTTTAAAATCAATTTTACCAGCCTTTACTTCTGCAACAGCCTTAGCTACATCCATAGTAACTGTTCCTGTTTTTGGATTTGGCATTAAACCTCTAGGACCTAAAATCCTTCCTAAAGGACCTAATTTACCCATTACAGCTGGCATAGTTATAATAACATCAACATCAGTCCATCCTGATTTGATTTTATTTAAATACTCATCCAAACCTACAAAATCAGCACCCGCTTCTTTCGCTTCTGCTTCCTTATCTGGTGTAACTAAAGCTAATACCTTAACTTCTTTTCCTGTACCATGAGGTAATGTCACAACTCCTCTAACCATCTGATCAGCTTTACGAGGATCTACATTTAAACGCACTGCTAAATCTACAGATGCATCAAAATTTACAGTTGTCACTTCTTTTACTAAAGCTGTAGCTTCTGAGATAGAATAAGACTTATTTTCGTCTACTTTAGCTTTATTTTCTTTTTGTTTCTTTGTCAATTTTGCCATGATCAAATATATTAAAATGGCGCATCGCCTTTAACAGTAATTCCCATAGATCTTGCTGTACCAGCAATCATCCTCATTCCAGATTCTACTTCAAAAGCATTTAAATCTGGCATCTTGTCTTCCGCAATTACCCTTACTTGATCCCAAGTAATTGATGCTACTTTTTTTCTATTAGGCTCTCCTGAACCTTTTTTCACTTTTGCTGCTTCCAATATTTGAACAGCTGCAGGAGGTGTTTTAATTACAAACTCGAAAGACTTATCACTATAAACAGTGATAACAACTGGTAAAACTTTACCATTTTTATCTTGAGTTCTACCATTGAATTGCTTACAGAATTCCATGATATTAACACCAGCAGCACCTAAAGCAGGCCCAACAGGCGGCGATGGGTTTGCAGCCCCACCACGTACTTGTAGTTTTACAACCTTACTTACTTCTTTTGCCATTTTTCAAAAAAATTATTGAAACTATTTTTCTATAGGAAGCGCGAAAAATAATTTCTATATATAAAAATTAAATAATTCTATTTTAGATCTTTTCTACCTGCATATAACCCAATTCCAATGGTGTCTTTCTACCGAAAATTTTCACCATCACCTCAAGCTTACGCTTCTCTTCATTCACCTTTTCAATAACACCATTAAAACCATTGAAAGGACCATCAACCACTTTGACTGTCTCTCCTTCCACGAAAGGAATCGAAACATTATCAACCTTAACTGCTAACTCATCAACCTTACCTAACATTCGGTTAACCTCTGCCTTTCTTAAAGGTATTGGGTCACCACCTTTCACCTCACCTAAAAATCCAATTACGCCATTAATTGAACGAATAATATGAGGAACCTCACCTGACAAATTTGCTTCAATCATTATGTAACCAGGAAAATAAACCTTTTCTTTGTTTATTTTTTTTCCGTTACGCACTTGAACCACCTTTTCAGTAGGCACCAAAACCTGTTCAACAAAGTCATCTAGACCTTCTTGAGCAATTTCTCTTTCAATATAGTCTTTAACCTTATTCTCTTGACCACTAA
>WTKB01000301.1 GCA_011524575.1 Aquimarina sp. | reverse complement strand
ACACTATAAACCTTTAATTTTTCATAGGTAATAAAATCAACAATACAGGTGTTTGCTTTAAAAATGAAACTAGATCCCGACAATAAACTTTTTATAGTTTGTGTAACCATAAATTGATTTACCGACATTTTTGATAGTATGTTTTTTATTAACTCATACTCTGTATCACTAACTATTTTATACTGATTTGTAGCGAACTGTTTTGTGTACGCTCCTATTTTTACAGAAGTCCCTGTTGATTTAATAAAATTTATTAGCGCCAAACCAAAGCGTACAGCAACTCCAGAAGTTCTAAAATTAATTGCAAAAACACTGTCCTCTAAAAACAAAACCTCAACAGGATTAATTTTAATAAATGCTTTTAATTGACTAAAAAAAGTTGTTTTTTTAGGGTATTCATGTAGTTGACCAAATAACAATGTTGACATACCTTTTGAAAACGGTTTTTGATCAATAACATTTGGTATAAATTTTTGAATTTCTGAAAGTACTTCATTGGTGTTTCCTACCCAAAAAAGATGATCTTCACCTTCTAACTCAACAAACTTTGAATTCTTTAAATGTTTTTTTACAAATCTGGCTTCTTCTATTTTTACATCAACATCATGAGTTCTTTGCATAAGTAATGTAGGTACATTAATGTATTTTAAAACATCAACAATATCTACTTCAGTATTCATTTTTGTAAGCTTTAGTGCTGCTGTAGGACTAGCACCAGATCTAAAATAACTAGTTAACCAATTCATAAACTGTTGGTCTTTTACTTTTGATGGTGCTAAAGATTGTAGTTGCATTTTTTCACCACACCAGTTATTTTCTATTAAATCATATACCTTTTGACGCTCTTCATCTGTTGGCGCCCAAGGATAATCGTCAGAATATCTTCGCTTGGCAAATATTCCAAAAGCTATTAATGCGATTACTTTTTCGGGATAGGTTGCACTAAATAATGCCGAAACACTACCGCCTTCTGAATGCCCAAATAATACTGCTTTTTTAGAACCAACAGCTTCCATTACAGCATTAATATCCTCCATTCTTTCTTCTAGTGTAGATAACTCTACCATTCTATCCGAAAGTCCTGTACCTCTTTTATCAAAAAGAATTACTCGATAGTTTTTACTTAATTTTTCAAAAAAATCAACTAATTCAGGACAGCTCCACATTAAATCAATGTTAGATATCCATCCAGGAATGTAAACTATATCAATAGCTCCCTCTCCAAACACTTGGTAGGCTATATTGATCTGGTTACATTTTGTGTATTGAGTATTTGGAATATTCATTTTGCACAGTAATTAGCTGTACAATAGTAATTCCACTTTAAGTCCAATACCTAAAAATACTTTATCAAGCGGAAAAAACAAACTTAAAAAGTGCGAAATGACACGTGAAATATGGATGTATTTAGATTAATACTAAACATTAAGCCACTTCTTAAAATCAGCAGCTTTGTTTTTACTAATTAAAATATCAACATCCGTATTATGGATTAAAATCTTAAGTTGTCTGTTACCATACTTAATAACTTTTTCAATAGATTTAACATGAATAATGTATTGTCTATTGGCTCTAAAAAACAGACTCTGATCTAAATCAGTATAAATATCATCTAAACTGAAATTACTAAAAGTTTTATTTCCTTTCATATCTACCACATAACTTACTGAATTTTCAGTAAAAACATAAGCTATATCTTCAATAAAGGTTGGAATTAATTCATCTCCTTTATAAGTTAACAACCTCACTCTTTGACTTTCCGAAACCTGTTCTAAATCGCTATGAATCTCTTTTTGAATACTTTCTTGGACTGCTACTTTTTGCTGATTAGCAAACACACCCAAATTTAACTTTGCCATATTCACAATGTCATTTTCTAAATCTAGATTTTTACTCTCTATATTCTTTTCATAAATACTGGATATATAACGCACCGTAAAAAAAGAAACTGTAATAATACAGATCCCTATAACAATAAAAATAGTATTTAATCGTCTTTTTAATTGCATTACTCGTAATAGCAATTTATCCAAATTTACTACTGATACTAATTTGAGTTCAGTATTTCTAATTTTTTTTTCATATAATACTTCAATAACATTGAGCTCTTGATTATCATATAACTTGTTCTTATAATCCATTAAAATATCATGAATACCTCCTAATTTTATCCCTTGACGTATGGAATTCCCTAACTGTTTACTTACTATGGTTTCTTCATTAATTTCTGAAACTTTTGGATGACAAATAATGGTATTATTATTATCAATTACAGAAAGATAAGTTGTATCTGGCTCAACCACATATAAAACTTCTTGAATATTATCAATTAAAACATCTTTATCCTTATTGTTTTCTGTATACTGATGCAATATTTCAACAATTTTTTGTACTTCTTTTTTACTAGCTTCTAACTCTAAATCCAACAATAAATTCACACTTATTTTAACCCCATAACTTAAACCTAAAAAAGCTAAAACAATAAATGATGATAGTATTGATATGAATGTTAAAAAGTAGAGTCTGTCTTTACTCATAAGTTGATTTTGTTTCCACAATAGTACTTATTGCAGCTTTAAACCCTAAAAAAAGTATTCTCAAAAGGATATAAAAGGGATTAAAAGGGAATATTATGATTTGAAAGTAAACTGAGTTATACTCTAAAAAGAACAGAGTATTTAGTTACTTTATTAAAACAGACTTTATGAATCCTAAACCGTAGCCAAAAAATTGAGTTAAGGTTGTAAAAACACTTTGCATTCCAACTTTTAAACTTTTATTAGAAATTGTAGAGTCTATTAAAATAGCAAGAAGATAAAAAGTATAAAATAATAGGACTATTCTTATATTAAAAACATTCAAAATAATAGCTGATAATAATCCTAAAACAAAAAGACTAGGAAACCAGTAAGTCAATTTTGCTGTTTCTGGATATTTTCTATTCAATATCGGCCTTGCTGTACCGAAGGCAAAAGTTTGTTTGAAAAACTGTTTTAAGTTCGTTCTGCGTTTGTGATATACAAAGGCATTAGGTATCAATTGTGTTTCGAAACC
>WTKB01000123.1 GCA_011524575.1 Aquimarina sp. | reverse complement strand
AACTCACTACTTCCTGTAATCCAAAATTTTAAGAACTTGGATCACTTTAAAAAGACTTACATATCTCGATATGCACATCATTTAAAAGTAAACCTAAACCCTAAACTTTTGAATTACAGTTTGTATTCAGTTTAAACAAGCTCTAACTCCCACAAAAACAAGAAACACCCCTTTAAAAGTAGGGTATTTTGATAAAAAAATAAATTATTTTGTTTAACTAAAATATTAAACCATTAAACAAAAAACCTTATTTTTGAAATATGAAAACTTTTAAACTCGAAAAATCCATAGAAGTTCCTGTAAGTAAAGAAAAAGCTTGGGACTTTTTCTCTAATCCAAATAATCTATTAAAAATTATGCCTAAAAGCATGAACTTTAAAATTTTATATGGTGCAGAATTGCCTTTACATGAAGGACAGATAATCACCTATGAGGTTACTCCGTTTAAAGGTTATAAGTCTAAATGGATCTCGGAAATTAGTCATATTAGAAAATCGGATTACTTCGTGGATATCCAAATTGGAGGGCCTTATAAATTATGGCATCACAAACACCATTTTAAAGCCATTTCAGAAAACAAAACACTGGTAACAGACTGCGTGCATTATCAATTGCCATTTGGAATATTTTCACCTCTAATGAATCAATTACTTATCGCCCCAAAACTTGATGCTATTTTTAAATACCGAGAAAAACATATTTACGAACTACTAAAAGCATACGCTAATTAAAAAGACTATGAACAACGCTAAAAACATATTACTCATTGGTGGCTCTACAGGAATTGGAGCGGAAATCATTACAAACCTTCAAGAAAAACATCCTAACTATAAGCTGTATGTGGCTTGCCGAACTTCTGAAGGAATACCAGCAAATGTTACTTACTTTAAATTTGATGTATTAACCGATACTATTCAAGAACTCGATTTACCAAATGAGCTGGATGGATTGGTATACTGCCCAGGTAGCATCAACCTAAAACCATTCTCTATGCTAAAACAAGAGCATTTTGAAACCGATATGCAGCTTAATTTCTTAAGTATTGTAAAAATTTTAAAAGGCATTGAGTCTAAACTTAAAGCTGCTGAAAATGCGAGTGTCGTTTTATTTAGTACCGTTGCTGTAAAAGTAGGTATGCCTTTCCATAGCAGTATTGCCGCTGCTAAAGGTGCTTTGGAGGCTTTTGGAAAATCATTAGCTGCAGAATGGGCTCCCAAAATTCGTGTAAATAGTATTGCTCCTTCTCTTACTGATACACCACTAGCCAAACGTTTACTTGGTAATGCAAAGAAAAAAGAAAAGATGGACGAAAGACACCCTTTAAAACGTGTTGGTACGCCAAGTGATATTGCCAATGTAGCCGTGTTTTTACTTTCGGAAGAATCTTCATGGATGACTGGGCAAGTTATTGGTATAGATGGAGGAATAAGTACTTTAAACACTAATTAAATTCATGCAAGAAATTTCTATTTTTTGGTTTCGAAGAGATCTACGTCTAGAAGATAATAAAGGGCTATATAATGCATTAAAAAATAGTCATGTACCTGTACTGGCTATTTTTATTTTTGATACCGACATCTTAGATCATCTTCCTAAAAACGATGCTCGATTATCATTTATTATCAAATGCTTAAATGGGTTAAATAAAGACCTTAAAGCTCATAAAACAGCAATACAGTGTTTTAAAGGGAAACCTGTAGAGGTGTTCTCTAATATATTTAAAAAATACCGTGTTAAAAAGGTTTTTACCAATACGGACTACGAACCTTATGCAAGAGAAAGAGACCAAAAAATAGCTGCTCTTTGTCAAAAAAACGAAAGTAGCTTTTGCAGCTCTAAAGATCATGTTATTTTTGAGAAAGAAGAAGTGGTTAAAAATGACAACACTCCATATTTAGTGTACACGCCTTATAAAAAGAAATGGCTTAAAACTTTAGAAGCTCAAAACGAAGTGCTAACACACTATCCTAGTACTCGTTTTTTGGATCAATTACTACCCATTACAACTACAATTCCTACGCATGATGAAATGGGTTTTGAAAAGAGTGCTATAGAAGTACAAGATTTTAATGTTCAAACATCCCTTATAGCCAATTACAACACAACCCGAGATTTCCCACATCTTAAAGAGGGTACCTCTAAACTTGGGCCTCACTTACGTTTTGGCACGGTAAGTTGTCGAGAAATGGTAAAAAAAGGACTACAGGCAGAAGAACAAACATTTCTTTCGGAGATTATTTGGCGAGACTTTTTTACACAAATTTTATGGCATTTTCCACATACGTTATCAAAAGCTTTTAAACCTAAATACGATGCTATTCAGTGGCGAAACAACAAGGAAGAATTTGAAAAATGGAAAGCTGGAAAAACAGGGTATCCATTAGTAGATGCAGGTATGAGAGAACTCAATGCTACAGGCTATATGCACAACAGAGTACGTATGCTCGTAGGGAGTTTTTTGTGTAAACATTTACTGATAGATTGGCGATGGGGCGAAGCCTATTTTGCTGAAAAACTCCTTGATTATGAATGTGCTTCAAATATTGGCAATTGGCAGTGGGTTGCGGGAACAGGTGTAGATGCTGCACCTTATTTTAGGATTTTTAATCCCACAACTCAAATTAAAAAATTTGACCCCAAAGGCAGCTATATTAAAAAATGGGTAAAAGACCTCAACGAATTCAGTTACCCAAAACCCATAGTAGAGCATAAAATAGCAAGGGAGCGGTGTTTGGAAGTGTATAAAGCAGCACTTTAGAGTTTGATTAACTCCATACGAACTTTTTGGACTACAGTTTGTATGGAGCTAAGAGCTTGTTTAAACAAGCTCTTCACCTCAAAAGTAAAATTGGTATTATACCAATTAATCTTCAAAATCAATATAATAAATCGTTTCTTTTTCCTTTCTACTTTATTAGAAAAATAAACCATAGCTAAGGCTATGCTTGATTTTTATAATCCGTATAAAGAAAAAAATACTTCAATTTATTTTATATCGATTTCAAAGATCAATTGATATTATTCTAAATAAACATAATCCTCAGAAGGGGAATTTTGAGTAGTATCAAAAACT
>WTKB01000062.1 GCA_011524575.1 Aquimarina sp. | reverse complement strand
ATTTAGATAGCTTAACCAAAAATATGTCAAAAAAAATTAACCCCACCAGTCTTCGTATTGGTATTCAACTTAAATGAGTACAAACTGTACAAAATTATAGTTTTAAAAAAACTATAAAAACCCTTCGTACTCTCACCTGAATTAATTTTGTATCGGCTGCTTCTTCTAATTCAACTTTTTTTCTTTTTTTAGATAAAATTGTAATTCAAACATTTAATTCAAGTCAAAAAATTAGCCTTTATTTACATCCAAACTCTTTAAGCCAAACTCCGAAAGTACAAACATTATTTCCATTAAACGAAAAAACTGTTTCACGCGAGTTTTATATGTATAATTTACCTTGCTTTTCCGTTTCAGCTACGTTAGTAACTCGGTATGCCTTATTTTTATTTAACAACAAATTTCCTTTACGAAAAATTTTAGTTTTATTAAACTCTCTACTAACTACAAATTTACAACGGACAAAACTTTTACCTACGAAATTCGGAGTTCAACGTTTTTATTTAAAAGGATTCAGACTTTCAGTTTCAGGCCGTTTTGAAACGTCCAGCAACCCAATGGCTAAAACGATTAGTCAAACAGTAGGTACGTTACCATTAGTAACTTTAGAAAATTACGTCGAGTTTGCATCTATTCCTATTTTTTTTAAGTTAGGAAAATGTAACTTTAAAGTCTGACTTTTTTATACAAAAGAAAAATAATATGCAGTTAACGCCCCAAAACTTTCACAAAAAATACTCAAAAAAAACTTGTGTTCAAAAAAATCACATACTTCATTTCGGGGTTTCAGGTCTCAAAGTTCTTGAGAGTGTAAGGTTAACGGAAACTCAAATCAAAACTTTTGAATGGGTTATAAAAAAAATCCTAAAAAACCAAAAAACCGGTGTTAAATTTTGATCTAAATTTAACTTGAATTTAACTTTAACTAAACTTAGTTTAGAATCACGTATGGGAAAAGGGAAAGGAAATTTTGAAGCGCGAGCACAGTTTTTAAAACCCGGCACAGTTTTTTTTGAGTTTTCGGAACTAAGTCACCAACTTCAGAAAAAAATTAGTAATAACTTAATTAAAATATTTCCAGTTAAAATTAAATTTATAAAGTAGAATAAGTTAAAAAGGGAGAGAAACTCAAAGGTAGAGTGTTAGTCTGTCGCATTAAAAGGTGCGGGTTCGAATCCCGTCTCTCTCGTAAAAAAATTAATTTTTATGACTTTCAATGTTCAATGACTTTTTCGTTGAATTTTTTCAACAAATCATAAAGATATTGGAACTCTTTATTTGATCTTTGGTGCATTTTCAGGAGTTCTCGGTGGTTGTATGTCAATGTTAATCCGAATGGAACTTGCGCAACCTGGTCATCATCTTCTTTTAGGGAACCACCAAGTTTACAACGTTTTAATTACAGCACATGCATTTTTAATGATTTTTTTTATGGTAATGCCTGTGATGATTGGTGGTTTTGGAAATTGATTTGTACCAATTATGATTGGAAGTCCAGATATGGCTTTTCCACGATTAAACAACATTTCTTTTTGACTCTTACCTCCTTCGTTATGTTTACTTTTACTATCAGCGTTAGTAGAAGTTGGAGTTGGGACTGGGTGAACTGTTTACCCCCCTCTTAGTTCAATACAAAGTCATTCGGGCGCAGCAGTCGATTTAGCAATCTTTAGTTTACATATTTCAGGAGCGTCGTCAATTTTAGGTGCTGTAAATTTTATTTCCACAATTATGAATATGCGTAATCCGGGACAAAGTATGTATCGAATTCCGTTGTTTGTTTGATCTATTTTTGTAACTGCTTTTTTATTATTATTAGCTGTTCCTGTCTTAGCAGGTGCTATTACAATGCTTTTAACTGATCGAAATTTTAATACTTCCTTTTTTGATCCGTCTGGTGGTGGTGACCCAATCTTATACCAACATTTGTTTTGATTTTTTGGACACCCAGAAGTCTACATACTTATTTTACCAGGTTTTGGTATGGTAAGCCATATCGTGGCAACGTTTTCTAAAAAACCCGTTTTTGGGTATATTGGAATGGTGTACGCTATGGTTTCCATTGGTATTTTAGGTTTTATTGTATGAGCACACCATATGTATACTGTAGGTTTAGATGTTGATACCCGCGCTTATTTTACTGCAGCAACAATGATAATTGCAGTACCTACTGGTATTAAAATTTTTAGCTGACTTGCCACGATGTGAGAAGGATCATTATCTTTTAAGACACCTATGTTATTTGCAATTGGTTTTATTTTCTTATTTACTATTGGAGGCTTAACAGGTATTGTCCTTGCTAATTCAGGTTTAGACATTAGTTTACATGATACATATTATGTTGTTGCACACTTTCATTATGTTTTATCGATGGGGGCTGTTTTTGCCATTTTTGCAGGATTCTACTACTGGTTTAGTAAAATAACAGGAGTTCAATATCCTGAAACTTTAGGGCAGATCCACTTCTGATCAACATTTATTGGGGTTAACATTACTTTTATGCCTATGCACTTTCTAGGTTTAGCTGGAATGCCACGACGAATTCCTGATTACCCAGATTCATACTATGGATGGAACTTAATTGCTTCTTATGGTTCTTACGTTGCTTTACTTAGTACAGTATTTTTCTTTTATATGGTTTACAGCACGTTAACTAACGCAAATCCTTGTTTAGATAATCCTTGAGAAATATCAGAAACTAAAAGTAGCCCTAATTTAGAATGGATTGTAACCTCACCGCCTGCTTACCATACTTTTGAAGAAATCCCTGTGATTTGTGAAACTAAATAACTTCTATGAAATTTATTTTAACCTTTATTTTGTCAGCGAACCCGCTACTAACTTTTTGTGATGTCGCAGAACCATGACAGCTTGGCTTTCAAGATCCTGCGACACCAATCATGGAAGGGATTATTAACCTTCATCATGATTTAATGTTTTTTGTTTGTGTTATTGCAATTTTTGTTTCCTGAATGCTTGCGAAAACTTTATGGCATTTTGAAGAAAACCAAAATCCCGTTTCGTCAACCTTAGTTCATGGTACAGTAATTGAAATTATTTGGACATTAACACCAGCTTTAATTTTACTAATTATCGCAATTCCTTCGTTTTCTCTCCTTTACGCCATGGATGAAATAATTTCACCAACTTTAACTATAAAAACAATTGGCCATCAATGATACTGAAGTTACGAGTACTCTGACTACCAGAATGAAAGTGGTGAGTCAATTGAATTTGAAAGTTACATGATTCCAGAAGATGATTTAAACATTGGCCAATTTCGTTTACTTGAAGTTGATAATAACGTAGTTATTCCAACAAACACACATGTACGTATTATTGTATCTGCTGCTGATGTTCTACACAGTTGAGCGGTTCCCTCATTAGGCGTGAAATGTGATGCGGTTCCTGGGCGTTTAAATCAAACCTCTCTTTTCGTAAAGCGTGAAGGAATTTATTATGGACAATGTAGCGAAATTTGTGGAATTAACCATGGCTTTATGCCTATTGTGATTGAAGCTGTTAATTTACAAAATTACGTGTCTTGAATTTGTAATAAACTAAGTGAGTAAATACAACTGCGATGCGAATTTCGCTTTTTCAACTTACCCTACTTTTCATTTTTTTTGTTTTTCTTTTTTATCCAAAAGTCCTGCAAAATTTCATTCGTAGATTTTTAAGGTATTTTAAAAAAAATAAGTAAATGTTTACTGTTTCAAAACATTTCAAAACATTTCAACGTCACCCCTTCCATCTTGTTGATCCGAGCCCATGACCTTTTTTTGCTTCAATTGCTGCGTTTTTTTGTGCGATTGGAGGAGTATTATACTTACATGCTTTTGCTTTAGGAGCGTTTATTTTAAGTACTAGTTTTATACTTCTTTTAGTAATAATGTTTACTTGATGACGTGATGTATCTCGAGAAGCTACTTTTGAAGGCCATCATTCAGGTATCGTCCAACAAGGTTTACGGTATGGCGTTTTACTTTTTATTGTCTCAGAAGTTTTATTTTTTTTTGCTTTTTTCTGAGCTTTTTTTCATAGTAGCTTAACACCTTCAATTGATATTGGTGCTACGTGACCACCAAAAGGAATCATTACATTAAGTCCATGAGACATTCCGCTGCTAAACACGTTAATTCTGCTACTTTCAGGTTGTACCGTTACTTGATCACATCATGCAATTGTTGCAAATCAACGCTCCCAAGCGTTACTAAGTTTACTTTTAACTATACTATTAGCATCGATTTTTACTGGATTTCAAGCATACGAGTACAATGTTGCTGATTTTAGATTATCAGATGGTATTTATGGATCAACTTTTTATTTAGCAACAGGTTTTCATGGTTTTCATGTGTTCATTGGAACAATCGCTTTAGCTAGCTGTTTTTTTAGGCTTCAAAATTTTCAACTTACTCAACAACATCATTTTGGATTTGAATCTGCTGCCTGATACTGACATTTTGTAGATGTTGTGTGATTATTTTTATTTGTCTCAATTTACTGATGAGGGGGTAACTAATTAAATAAAATATTAACTATGACTAATCGTGTAAATTTTAGTTTAATTTTAATTGGTTTAATTTTAATTAACTTAAAAATTATTTTAATTAACGAAGAAACTTTAATTTTAATTTGCTTTTCTGTTTTCTGTTTTCTTGCGTCATCTCGGCTTTCTTCTAGTGTGGAGGATTTTTTTAACTCTCAAACTACCGCTATAAAATCAGAATTAGTTGCTTCAACATCTAAGCTAATTACAATCACTCAAAACAAGCAAAACAAACTTCAAACTAAAGTAATTTGACCTCACATTTTTAGTAACTTAAAGGCTGATTTTAAAGGCTTCAATTTTTATATTTTAGCTCAATTTTCGTCTTTTTATCACTTTGAGCTTAAAAATAAATTAAAAAAAAAACTAGAGTTTTCAGCTCGGTTAGAAGTCCAATTAACTAAAGTCCTTACTTTAATAATTGCAGAAAAACTTCAAAAGTTTGTTGCAGTACAGAATTTTTTTGAAGGGACTTTAAAAGTTCCAGCTTTTAAAACAATTAAAACCATCTATTTTCGCGAGCATTTGCAAAAATTAATTAAATAATTAAATAAACAAAATTAGCGGGTGTAGGTAAATTGGTATATCGTTAGTTTTCCAAACTAAAGTGTAAGGGTTCGAATCCCTTTACCCGCTTAAAAGACCTATTTATTTTTTGGTGTATAGCCAAATGGGAAGGCATTAGCTTTTGATGCTAGCATGTATAGGTTCGAATCCTGTTACACCAAAACCTTTATTTTTTATTTTACTCACTTGGTGAAATGGTAAACACGATGGATTTAAAATCCATTCTTTAGATTAAGTTATTGGTTCAAGTCCAATAGTGAGTAATCAAAAACTAACGAAATTTATATAAAATGCGTACAGTTAAACTTCCTGTTATTTCCATTGTTAACGATCATTTAATCAGTTACCCAACTCCGATAAACATTCATTATGCATGAAACTTTGGTTTTTTAGCTTCTATATGTTTAATAATACAAATTCTTACGGGAATTTTTTTAGCAATGCATTATACACCCCATGTCGACTTAGCTTTTGCAAGTGTAGAACACATTATGCGTGATGTGAATTTTGGTTGACTTTTACGCTACGGTCATGCTAATGGTGCTTCTATGTTTTTCATTATTGTTTATATTCATGTATTTCGAGGTTTATATTTTGGCTCATATGTTAAGCCAAAACAATGAGTTTGAGTAATTGGAGTTTTAATTTTACTTTTAATGATTATTACTGCATTTATTGGTTACGTATTACCTTGAGGTCAAATGAGTTTATGAGGCGCTACAGTCATTACAAACTTAGTTTCAGCAGTTCCTTTTATTGGTGACTCTATTGTAACTTGGTTATGAGGTGGGTTTAGTGTTGACAATGCAACTCTTAATCGTTTTTTTAGTTTACATTATCTCCTTCCGTTTGTCATTGCAGCTGTTTCGTTACTTCATATTACTTTATTACATCAAGATGGATCTGGTAATCCATTAGGTATTGAGTCAAAAGTCGATAAAATTAATATGTTTCCGTACTTTATAATTAAAGACTTTTTTGGTTTAAGTTTATTTTTTTTATTTTTCTGTATTTTTCTGTATTTTTTCCCAAATGTTTTAGGACATTCAGATAATTATATTGAAGCAAACCCAATGGTTACTCCTGCACATATTGTGCCTGAATGATATTTCTTACCGTTTTACGCAATTTTACGAAGTATCCCTCATAAATTAGGCGGGGTTATCGCTATGTTAGCATCGATTTTAATTTTAGCAGCACTTCCTTGAATTCATAGTACGGAGGTCCGTAGTTCAAGGTTCCGTCCGATTTACAAGTTGTTTTACGGTCTTCTTTTAAGTTGCTGTTTTTTACTGGGCTGAATTGGTGGGATGCCGGTGGAAGATCCTTATATTATTATTGGGCAAAGTTTAAGTTTAATTTATTTCTTATATTTTCTGATATTCATCCCGTTATTAGGTCAGGTAGAGCACTTTTTATTAGAGTTTAGGACTAAATAGCTCTTGAGGGTTCGAGTCTCTCTATCCGTAGTAAAAGTTGGAGTAGTTATTTGAAAAGTTAAACAAAAGGGAGGTAACTAAGTTACCTCCCTTTTGTTTAACTTTTCAAATAACTACTCCAACTTTTACTACGGATAGAGAGACTCGAACCCTCAAGAGCTAGACACTCATTAGATCCTAAATCTAATATGTTTACCATTTTCATCATATCCGTAGGGAGTAAATTAATACTTTTTTATTTCCGTATAGTAATAAACTTGACCGAATCCTTGTGGTTTCGTATTAATTGTAAATTAATACTTTGTGCTCTAGAGCTTAATTTGTAGTGCATTGTTAAGACAATTGCACCAATCATTGCTACCAACAAAATTAAACTTGCAAGTAAAAAAAGTAAACCATAAGTTGAGTAAAGAACATTTCCGACAACAACTATATTTTCACGAATTTCTCGTTCCTGTAATCACGAATTTAAAAGTCCTTCTGAATTTAAAGTACACAACCTTAGCAAATCTGTGTGATCTAAAAAAGAATTAAAATTTAAACTTAGTAACCCAATAACTAAACCTACAATAGGTATTGTAATACCAAAATGGCTTGTTTTTGGTACTAACTTTAGATTTAACATCATAATGACAAAGAGGAATAACACCGCAATTGCTCCTACATAAACAATAATCAGTAAAAAAGCAAAAAATTCAGCCCCTAGTAGTAATAACAGACATGCGACATTAAAAAAAGTTAGTACCAAAAACAATACTGATTGCACAGCATTGTTGAGTAAAACAACTAAAGTCGCAGATAATAAACTAAATAAACTAAATAAACTAAATAAAAATATTTCTACTGTAAATGTCATAACTTAAACTTATATTAGCGAAAAAAGGGATTCGAACCCTTACACTAATCTTGGCAAGATTACACTCTACCATTAAGTTATTTTCGCAATATCAACTAACATTGTGGGCGAAAAATGGGATTCGAACCCACGATTTTTAGAATCACAATCTAACACTAAACCACCTAGTTCTTTTCGCCGACAACGTTAAATTTCTGATTTTAATTTTTGAATGGCTCGCGCTGGATTTAACGCTTTAGGACAAACACTCGTGCAGTTTAAAATACTATGGCATGAAAACAAACGCATTTTTTGATTAAGATAATTAAGACGAGGACGTTGAGCAGTATCACGTGAATCAGAAACTCAACGATAAGCTTGAAGTAAGATCGAAGGACCAAAATACTTATCCGAATTCCATCAATAACTAGGACAACTTGCGGAGCAGCATGCACACAAGATACATTCGTATAGCCCATCAAGCTGCGCCCGATCCGTTGTTGACTGTAAATGTTCCTTCTCAACATTTGTCGGTGCAATTAATCAAGGTTTGATTAAGCTATACTGACGATAAAAGTTAGTTAAATCAGGAACTAAATCTTTAATAATTTGTAAATGAGGTAGTGGATAAATTGTCAAAAAAAGTTGGGAGTTTTCGGATTTGGGAACATTTTTTAAACAAGCTAAACCATTTACTCCTTCAATGTTCATTGAGCAACTACCACAAATACCTTCTCTGCAAGAACGACGAAATGTGAGTGAAGCATCATGATAATTTTTAATATAAATTAATACATCTAGAATCATAGATCCACATTGTGAAGTATTAATAGGATAGATGCTAAAATGTGGTTTTATTTGTAAATATGGATTTCAACGATAAATACGAAAATAACGTAGTGTGTTATTGTGTAATAACTTTGTTTCAGATTTTGTTAATTTTAGAGTTATTGGGCGTAAAAACATGTTAAAATTTATTAATTAAATATTGGATTCCACTAAAAATATGAAACCCAAAAATAAAATAAGTTAAATTTTTTCAAAAGAAAAAAAGAAAAAAATGCGTAACTAAAATAGTCTGAGTAACGTTAAATAAGGAACTTTGTAAAGTAAACTGATAAAAGTAAACTGATAAAAGTAAACTGATAACAAGAGTAATGCCAGAAAAACGATGGAAAATTGATCGTTGTAAATTTAAAGTAGCTTTGTAAATTAATAGATGCGGTGAAATTGGGCGATTGCGTTTTAGCATACGTTAAAGTAATGTTGTTTAGAATTGGACTTGAACCAATAGCACAAAGAGCTTCAATCTTTTGCTCTACCAATTGAGCTATCTAAACTAATGGATAAAGAAGGATTCGAACCTCCGATAAAATTTTATGTCAATTTTCAAAATTGATGCTTTAAACCACTCAGCCATTTATCCGTTTAGGGTAATAGGATTCGAACCTATAGTTTTTTGCACCCAAAGCAAACACGTTACCAATTACGTTATACCCTATAATTTATATTTTTTAAGTAAACAAAATTAAAAAAGCCATCATTAACGCAAATAAAGCTACCGCTTCGGTTAATGCAAAGCCTAGAATTGTATATCCAAAAAGTTGTTGTTTTAAAGAAGGATTTCTTGCGTACGCCATAACTAATGACCCAAATACAATCCCAACACCAGCTCCAACACCAGTTAATCCAATAGTCGCTAAACCAGCTCCAATCATTTTTGCACTTTGTAAAGTTACGTTCATTTTATAGTATTATTTTTTCTTTTCAGCCTCTCGAATAAAGCTAGGATTGGATTCGAACCAATGTAAAAAAATTTGCAATTTTTTGCAAAACCACTTTGCGACCTAGCCTTAATACGAAAGATAGCGAGAATAGGACTTGAACCTACAACTTATAGATTATGATTCTATTGTTCTAACCAACTTGAACTACCTCGCTATATACGTCGGATTTTTGTAGGTTTGGTCCCATTATGTGGTAAAGTCGTAATATCAGCAAAACTTAAAACAGCATAATTTAAATTTTTTGTAAGTAATTTTAGTATTAAGCGTTTGTGTTTAGATAATCCTTTAAACTTTACATGAAATAGTAAGTTTTGAGTTATACTTTGATTTAATTTTAAAAGGCACGCTTTAATAGTTGTCACCGTAACTTTTTTTGCACCTTTTGTTTTAAATTGGCCAGCTGACACCGATCCTAAAATTTGCCCATCTAAAGAAGTGAGTGTAAAGAAAACATTAGAGCGGGTTAAATTAACTAAAAGAATAGCAGAATTTTGCTTAAACATTATTGTTCTTTTGTAATTTGGTAGCTAACATATTTGAAATTCCATACTAAAGTAGTTTAAATAAGAAGTAAACTGCAGGTGAAACAACAAAGATCAGGCAGAATATTTTACTCTTTTAAGTTAGCTTACTAGCAAAAAATTAAATAATTTACGTTTAATTTATTCTCATTCTAACGCGCCTTTGTACCACTCGTAAATGAATCCAACTGTCAAAATAATTAAAAAAATAATCATAATTCAAAATTGAAATAAATTCAAGTTACTAATAATTAATGCTCACGGAAATAAAAAACTAATTTCTAAATCAAAAACAAGAAATAAAATTGCTACCAGATAAAAACGAATATCAAAGGTTGCCCTTGCATCTTCAAACGGATTAAATCCACATTCATAGGCGACCTGGGTTATATTTCCGAAGTCTTTTTCTAT
>WTKB01000089.1 GCA_011524575.1 Aquimarina sp. | reverse complement strand
AAACCTATTTTTGGAACATATATTTTTTCTGCACCGCTCCATTTCATAGCATTAATAAAGATTTTTGCCGCAGGTACAATAACATCCGCTCTATCTACATTTAAGTTAAGCTTCCATATACGCTCTTCATAACTCATATTAGATACTTTTTTATAGAAGTCATTTAAATACTTACGATTTAACGAACGCCCAGAGGCTTTACCACTACTTTTGAAAATATTATTGATATTTCCCCCAGAACCTACTAAAGCAATTTCTGAATATCCTTTAGTGTGAGAAAGTATCCAATTTTCCGCTTTTAACCATAAATTCTCGGACACTAAGTCATTTAATAGACGTACTGTACCTATTTTGAATGATTTTGAGGCTACTTCTTTCCCTTTATTAAATAAGGTAAACTCGGTACTCCCTCCACCTACATCAACAAATAAGTAGGTTTTTTTATCTTTAGTAATTTCATTGAGGTCTGTTTGTGCAATAATTTCGGCCTCTTCTTTTCCATCGATAATATCAATGGTAATTCCTGTCTCTTTTTTAATGATTTGTTGCAAATCATTACTATTTTCTGCATTTCGCATTGCTGAAGTTGCACAGGCTCTATAGGCTTTTATTTGATGTACATCCATTAGTAATTTGAATGCTTTCATTGCATCAATTAAACGTTCTTTATTTTTTTCTCCTACTTTGTTAATGGTAAAAACATCTTCTCCTAAACGAATAGGCACACGCACAAGGCTCACTTTTTTGAATCTAGGTGGTTCTTCTTTGGTAGTAATTACCGAACTTACAAGTAATCTTACGGCATTTGAACCGATATCGATAGCTCCAAATTTTTTAATATCTATCACAGTTTGAAGTTTTTTTAGCTTAGAGCTTGTTTAAAGAGAGTACAGGAAGTAGTGCCTTTAAATAAGCTCTTATATTGTTAATTGGTATAATGTTTTTTTAAACTATTGTTTTAATTGGTCGTTGTAGTACGTATAAAGCATTTGTTGTGATCTGATCTTTGGGGTTTCTTTAGTATTTTTCACATAAGTATTGCTCTGATCATTGGTAATTTCACGAGCTTTTACATTGTCCTTCCAGCAAATTTCAAAAGTATCTAAAATTTCATTTTGAATTTCTGTATCATAGATAGGGCAAGATACTTCCACACGGCGATCCATGTTACGTACCATCCAATCAGCAGATGAAATGTATATTTTTGGGTTTTTATCTGTTCCAAAAATATACAGCCTTGGATGTTCTAAAAAACGATCAACAACACTAATTACACGGATGTTTTCGCTCATTCCTTTTACTCCTGGAATAAGGCAACAAATTCCTCGAATGATTAAATCTACTTTTACTCCTGTTTCACTTGCTTTATAAAGTCTATCAATAAGATTTAAATCACTTAAACTATTTACTTTTATGCGTATTCGAGCAGGCTCACCGTCTTTTGCTTTTTTAATTTCTTGATTGATAAGTTCATTAATTTTGGGACGGTTATAATGCGGTGATACAAGTAAGTGCTTGTAGGTAGGAACTTTATAATTTATGTCAAAGAAGTTAAATACTTTATGCAGGTCTTTTAAGATCCCTGCATGACTGGTAAATAATGTAAAATCGGTGTATATTTTTGCAGTTGATTCATTAAAATTCCCTGTACTAATAAACCCATAACGCACTATTTTTTTTTGTTCTAAACGTTCAATTAGACAGGTTTTGCAATGTACTTTAAGCCCTGGAACACCAAAAACAACTCGTACACCTTCTCTTTGTAATTTTTTGGCAAACATGATATTATTTGCCTCGTCAAAACGGGCTTGTAGTTCAATTTGTACCGTAACTTCTTTCCCATTTTTAGCAGCATTTACAAGCGCACTAATAATGTGTGACATTTTAGAAAGTCTATAAATAGTTATTTTTATAGAGATTACCTTTGGGTCGATAGCTACTTCTCTTAGGAACTTCACTACATAAGAAAAACTTTGATAAGGTGTGTGTAGTAAATAGTCTTTTTGAGCAATCTTTTCTAAGATACTACCTTTTAAATCAAGTCCTTTAATAGATAGTGGTTTCATTGCATTAAAAGTTAGCTCATCATGACCTAAGCTAGGAAATTTCATGTAATCCTTTCGGTTATGGTACCTTCCTCCAGGAATAATACTATCAGACTCTTGGATATTCATTTTTTGAAGTAAAAACTTTAAAGTATCCGTATCAATGTTTTTATCATAAACAAACCGTACAGGATTTCCTTTTTTACGGTTTTGAACACTTTTAGAGATTTTATCAATAAAACTCTTTTTAAAATCACTATCGATATCTAATTGAGCATCTCTAGTTATTTTAATCATATGTGCAGATACCGAGCTGTAATTAAGGATATTAAACAGTGTATCCATATTATAACGAATCACATCATCTAAGAACATTACGTATTGCTTGCCATCCGCTCCTATAGGCAGCACTACAAAGCGATCTATACTTACAGGAATTTCTATAAGAGCATATATTTTTTTGTCTTTTTCCTGTATGTTTTCAGAACGCTTTTTGTCGCTATCCAAAACTAATTTCACGGCTAGATATACGGCACTATCTTTAAGGTGAGGAAAAGAGTCTATGTTGTCTAACATGTAAACCATTAGAATAGGACTTATCTTTTCTACAAAATAAGTAGAGAGGAAGTCTGCTTGGAAACTATTTACTTCATCTTCACGAATAACATGAATATTATGAGCTTTAAATTCTTTAAAAATGCTATTGATAACTTTAAAACTTCTGGATTGTTGTCTAATAACAATGGAGGTAATTCGCTCCAGAAGTTCACTAGCTTCGTAGCCTTGTAGCATACTTTTACCCTGTTTTCCTGCCATTGCAATTTGTTGAACTCTGGAGTATCGTACTTTAAAGAATTCGTCTAAATTATTAGAAAATATTCCGATAAAACGTAATCTTTCTAGTAGTGGAACACTAGGGTCTTCTGCTTCTTGGAGAACTCTTGCATTAAATTGTAACCAACTGATTTCTCTATTGATATATTGGTTTTCTTTTAGTGGCATAACTTATTTGAACTAAAAATAAAGTAGAGGTTTTTTTACTATAGTAGTAA
>WTKB01000112.1 GCA_011524575.1 Aquimarina sp. | reverse complement strand
TTTTTTTTAAGTAAGCTTAAATTATTTTTTTAGTATGTCTGTAGCTACCGAAAATTTTATCAAAGCCATATTTCAATACTCACAAGACGCAACACTAAACACCAAGCCGAGTACTATTGCTCAAAAACTGGGTGTAAGTTCTGCTGCTGCAACGGATATGGCAAAAAAACTAGACCTTAAAGAACTAGTCGTTTATCAGAAATACAAACCTTTAGTTCTTACAAAAAAAGGAGAATTTCTCGCCTTAAAAGTGATTCGAAAACATCGTATCTGGGAAGCTTTTTTATACCAGTGTTTGGGCTTATCTCTACATGAAATCCATAGGGAGGCAGAACTTCTAGAACACCAAACCTCCGACTTTTTAGCTGAAAAATTACATGAGTTTTTAGGCTTTCCCAACTTCGATCCTCATGGTGATCCTATCCCTAACAAAAAAGGGATTCTAACCCCATTACCCAATGAAATTTCTTTACATACAGCTAAAGAAAATGAAACCTACCAAATTACACGGCTTCAAAGCTCGGATAAAGATTTCTTTGATTTTTGTAGTGATGCAGGGCTTAGTAATGGTGTGGAATTACTGGTTCAAAAACAATTTTCAAAACCATTAATCACGAAAATACAAATAGGGACATTACAGTTATTATTACCCATGTCTATAAGTTCTAAAATTAAAATAGTTCATCAATCAGACCTTTAATTTATACAAAATAAACTCAAATTATGAAACACCTACTACCCATTACTACTATTAAATATGTAGTTCTTTCTTTATTCTTTGTCTTGCAAACTCATGCACAAACAGGGAATTTTACAGGAGAGGTATTTTTAGAGGGAATGCCTATGCAAGGCGTTGAAATATACACCGATACCACCCCAAAAATAGGAACAATTACCAGTAATGAAGGGAGGTTTATGTTTAAAAACTTAAAAGAAGGTACTTATACCTTTTACTTCACGCATATAATGGCGGTAACAAAACAAAAAAATATTCGAATTGAAGCCAATCAAACAAAAAATATCCGTATTGATTTACTCTCGGACACTAAACTTAATGAGGTAGTAGTATCCGCCAGTTTAAAACCTGTAAAACGTGTGGATACACCAATAGCCGTAGAAGTATATGCTCCAACTTTTTTCAAGAAGAACCCCACTCCTTCTGTTTTTGATGCCCTAGAACAAGTAAATGGGGTGCGACCTCAACTTAATTGTGGTTTATGTAATACAGGAGATATTCATATCAACGGATTGGAAGGCCCTTATACTTTTGTACTCATTGATGGGATGCCTATAGTAAGTGGACTTTCTACCGTGTATGGATTATCAGGGATTCCAAATGCACTTATAGAACGTGTTGAGGTTGTGAAAGGCCCCGCTTCTTCTCTTTACGGAAGTGAAGCTGTGGCAGGACTCATAAACATCATCACTAAAAAAAACAGTAATGCTCCGAGTTTAAGTATCGACAGTTATAGCACCTCGTGGAACGAACGTAACTTGGACTTAGGTAGTAAATTTCAACTTAGAGAAACTACGATTCTTTTAGGAGTTAACTATTATAACTTTAGTGAAGAAATTGATAAAAACAATGATGGATACACCGATTTAGCATTGCAACACCGTATCTCTGTTTTTAATAAATGGAACTTTAACAGAGCTTCTAAAAAAGCCTTTAGCGTGGCAGGGAGGTACTTTTACGAAGACCGATCAGGCGGACAGTTAGGCTGGAATTCTGATACCGATAGAGGACAAGAAACCATCTACGGAGAAAGTATTTATACCGCACGTGGAGAACTTTTTGGTATCTATGAATTTAAAGGCAAAGAAAACCTTGATCTTAGTTTTTCTGCAAACCTACATGATCAAAACTCCTATTATGGAACCACACTTTATGATGCACAACAATACATCGGGTTTGTACAATTTAAATGGCAAAGAAACTATAAAAAACATGATTTACTAACTGGCTTTGCAACGCGTTACACCTATTATAACGACAATACCCCAGCAACAACTCAGGCAGATGAAACGATTATCCCAAGTATTTTCTTCCAAGATGAAATTGAATTTTCAAAAAAACACAAGCTATTATTAGGTGTTCGGCAAGATTATGACAAACGCCATGGAGCTATTTTTACCCCAAGACTTGCTTACAGATTTGCTCCTAGAAAAAATGATATTTTTCGTTTTAATTTAGGGTCAGGGTTTCGAGTAGTCAATTTATTTACCGAAGAACATGCCGCACTTTCTGGGTCTAGAGAAGTAGTTGTACTGGAAGATTTAAACCCTGAACGATCTTGGAGTGCAAACTTTAATTATTTAATGAAACGTTATTTGCCTTCGGGAGCTTTTTTTAATATCGAACTTTCGTCATGGTACACCCATTTCAGTAATAAAATTGTTCCTGATTACGATACGGATTCAAGCCTTATTATTTATCAAAATTCAAACGGATATGCACTTTCTAGAGGAGTTAGTTTGCAATCGGATTTTCAATTTACAAATGGATTACAACTTAACTTAGGTGTAACACTTCAAGAAGTACTTAATGTAGAAAACGAGCAAAAAGAACAACAAATCCTTACAGAAAAATTCAGTACCAATCTCACTGCAAGTTACCCTATAAGAGCTCTAAATTTAAATATTGACTACACAGGTTCGCTATATGGCCCGATGCGTTTGCCTACTTTTGGTAGTAGTATTGATGCTCGCCCAGAATATGCTCCCTACTGGGGAACTCATAATATCCAACTTACTTACAAAGGAATTGATCATCTCGAAATTTACGGAGGAGTTAAAAACTTGCTCGATTGGACTCCTGCAAAAGACGCTCCTTTTGTAATTTCTAGAGGAAATGATCCTTTTGAACAACTTCCTAAAACTCCAGAAAACCCCTTAGATTTTGATACCACTTATGTATATACTTCCATGCAAGGCATACGTGGATTTTTTGGAATCCGATACAAATTATTCTAAGAGCTTGTTTATTGCTTGTTTATAGTACTTGTTTAAAAATAGATTCCATGTATAAAAAATCTAAATTTTTCATTTTAAAATCTTTCCTATGGTATTTAATGAGTATCATATGGAGTTTTGTACTA
>WTKB01000007.1 GCA_011524575.1 Aquimarina sp. | reverse complement strand
ATATCAAGAAGATGGGAGGGAGTTTATTTTTTGTAACAAACAGATGTATCTTAGATTCAACAAATATACGAGTAGGTACAGAAAACGAATTAGAGCTTGTTTAAACTAAATGCAAACTGTAATTCAAAAGTTTAAGGTTTTGGGTTACTTTTAAATGATGAGCATATCGAGATATGTAAGTCCTTTTAAAGTGATCCAAGTTCTTAAAATTTTGGATTACAGGAAGTAGGGAGTTTAAACAAGCTCTTAATATTTCCAAAAACATGGCACTAGCAAATGATTTACCAAAAATGAAAAAATGTCTTGTCCTAAAATAGGTTTACATATTTTAAATTAATCCTAAAATAAATTTACATTTTTGTGTAAACCTATTTTAGGACAAGACAGTTTGTTCGTAAAAAGATCTATTTTGCCAATAACCGAAAAAATAGTACCTTTGATCGTTCATTTTTAAAAACTTAAAACGCATGTCATTTTTAGCCAAACTGGAACTCGATGGAGAATTACACAGCTTATTGGACTGTTCGTTTGCCTTTAATCAGCATGTGGATGAGAACAATAAACCTTCGGGTAGAACGCAAGGAGGGCAGATAGATGTCACTATTGAACTCGCCCAACACCTTGATATTTTGGATTGGGTAGTGCAATCTCGCATGACCAAAGAGGGGCAAGTTATTTTTTACAAGCAAGATTCACTCTCCAGACAATTGGCTCTTAAGTTTCAAGAAGCTTTTTGTACCCACCTGACAGGAAATTTTCATTCTTATAATGACGAGCCTTTAAAAATCTCTTTCACCATCACGGCAGAAACCCTGAATTTTAACGAAAGTGTGGAACACAAAAATCTTTGGTAATCGCTCTTTAATTAAATAGCATCATGATCAGTTACGCCGATAAAAACACCGTTGCTAGCCGCATTGCTCAGAAACTGGAAAGATATACTAAAGAAGCCATTGCCCGTTGTGATTTTTCCATGCCCAAATCTGAAGCCCAGCACAGACGGGAAGTTTCCAACTACATTGATGGGCGCATGCGTTCCATTGCCAACACCCACACGCTTGTTGCGGGGCTTGCCATGTCTCACAAGAAAAAGATCAAACAAATTCATTACGAGTCCAGGTGTTTGGGAGCGGAAATGGAAGGGCAAATTTGTATTGTCTACGACGAGATTCCCGACAAATTAAAATACGGCGGCCCTGGCTTTCCTGGGCGTTACGATGGGGAACTTTGCCCAGACCCTGTTTTTTGTGACAAAATATACCGCTGGGATGCCTTTCTAAGACGCTGGGAAAGCGTACCTAAAGACACTGTAGAAAATGCAGACGAACTCTTAAATAGTGTCACCCCTAGCCATCTACCTAAAATAGGTAAAGGCGGAAGCTTTAGTAGTTTTAGTGTGACAGGGATTATTGGAGGTGGCATTACCTATGAAATAGGTTTCGTTACCGACGCCAACGAAAACAAAGCGCTTTTCTTTACTTTTCATGGACATTTGGGTATTGGTGGTGGTTTTGCACTCAATTCAGGGAGTATTGAGCCAACAGGGGAACGTGATTTTGTGATAACTGATTGGGCTGGCGAAGGTGGAGGCTACGATTGCTCTATAAATACACCTTTTGGCTCATGGGGAGTTGGAAGAGGTGGGAATTTTGATTCAAAAACCAATAATTCTTTTTTTAAAGAAGGTTATAATTCTTTTCCAAATTACAATTTAGCTAATAATAAAACAGGTTACATTGTAAATCAAGCTTCACACGGTAATACGCCATCTGCAAAAATAGGCGTTGGAATAGCCATATCTAGATCTAAAACGTGGATTGTCAAATTAAAATAACCTATGGAAATAGACGGAAAAGATTTAAACAAGGTATGGAATGGCTTTTTAATTTTATTGGTTATTGTTTTAGGCGTTCAATATATCAACACTGACGAAAATCAACGTTATGAGGGTTTACTCTTTAATTTTAAAGAAGAAAAGTATAGTGGAATTGTTGTAAAAAAATTTATTGATTACAATAACCATACTAATTTAACAATTGTTTTAAATAATAATAGAACGGCTACACTATATGAATCATTTTACAAAAAGATAGATGTAGGCGATTCTCTTTCTAAGAAGAAAGGAGATCCCATTGTTTGGCTTTATAAAAAAAATGGAAAAATTTTATTTTATGATTACGCTGAGAAAGTGGAAAGAATCAAACGCTTAAAAAGTCGATAACGTTCAAAATAGGACTTTTAAACTAAAGTAACCTATGAAAATAGACGGAAAGGATTTAAATAAAGTAGGGTCAGGGATTGTCATTTTGTTAGTTATTGTTTTTGGAATTCAATACATTTCCAATGACGATGATCCATTAAAAGGAATGATTCAAACGATGCTTGAAGAGAATTACCAAGGAATCGTAACTCAAAAGTTTATAGATTATCCAAACCATGCAATGAGAGTATTGATTTTGAATACACAAAAGCGAGTTACCATTGATAGAAATTTTTATGAGTTAATTGCCGTCAACGATTCGATTTCCAAAAAAAGAGATGATCATTTGATCTTTGTTTACAAGAAAAATGACACATTAATTTTTGATGAAAATAAAAAAATTCAAAGAATTCGAGCAATCCGTGAAATGCAAGATAGATGAGTTTGAATACGAAGTTTATACAAATAGACGGAAAAGACTTAAATAAGGTATGGACAGGTTTTTCAATTCTATTGATTATTGTTATAGGTATTCAATACATCAATACTGACGAAAATCAATTTTATAATGGGATGCTGGAAACTGAAAAAGAAAAATCATACCAAGGTGTTGTCAGTCAAAAATTTATAGATTATGAAAATCATGCTATAAGGACAGTTGTTATTAATACTATAAATGTTCCGATGCATACCGAGTTTTATAAAAAAATAAATGTAGGTGATTCTCTTTCTAAGAAAAAAGGAGATCCTATCGTCTGGCTTTATAAAAAAAATGGAGAAATTTTGTTTTTTGACCACAAAAAAGAGATTGAAGATATTATACGACTTAAAAACCAACAACGTTCAGAATAGGACTTTTAAACTAAAGTAACCTATGGAAATAGACGGAAAGGATTTAAATA
>WTKB01000177.1 GCA_011524575.1 Aquimarina sp. | reverse complement strand
AGCGGAATAAAACACCTAAACCTCGACAAAACAACTAAACCCGCATTACTTATAGCCTGTGTTGTGGTGTCGTTTTTATTTTATTAATGCACTCCAATTCCGTCAAACATTAATAGACTAATCGCAGTGTCTTGATATTTTGCTCCCTCGTAAATTTGAGTTATTTCAAATTTTAGTTTTGTCTCTTTATTTACTGGGAATTTTATTTCTCCAATGTCAATTGTTTGAATTTCAAATGAGTCCAAAAGATTTAAAACTGCGTAGGGTTTTCCATTTAAATAAACTTTCAACTGCTTAATTCGAGAATTGTTTTCCCAAGTCAGTTTATTTTTCTTGTACCCGTTAGCAAGTAAAATTCTATTAATTCCCAAACCTCCATTATATCCTTTCATTTCACTAAAGTCGAAACAATATTCTATAAACTCTCCAATTCCAAAATCTGCTTTTCCCTCTACCCAAGCCGTGTTTTTGTTAAAATCGTGAGCATTTTTTGGTGAGTAATTAACTCCGTTATTTTCTTTTAATTCAGACGAAGCATTAATCGATTTAACTGAACCACCACAATACCAACTGCATCCTTTTAAAAATATTAGTTTTCCAATCGGTTTATCAGGCGCTTCATAATCTTCATAGTCAAAAAAGTCAGAATCTTTCCCTTGAACAGCTTGTATTGTTTTCAATTCTTGCGAAAACAAAATTGAACTAAAGGTTAGAAAAAATATTGTTAATTTAATTTTCATATAATTAAGAATTTCGGAAATGCACCACATATATCTTGAAAACGAATTGATTTAAAACAACTTATAAATAAACAATGAAGTTTACAACCTATGAAGGTTAAAATTTATCTTAAATTACCGTTCAATTATACATTTTTTTTCATATATTAATAGCTAGATTCAACGTATGCTTAAACATATGCTTATAATCCAAAGACACAAACAATCATCTTTATGATATAACACCTTAATATCTATGCAAAAAATAATTACATTTTTAAGTTGTGCCTTCTTATTTCCTTATTTACAAATTGCACAACAAACCAAAAATATTGATTTTTTATCTATTAAAACAGCAATATCTATAGATGCTCCATCTCAGAAAGTTTCTGGAAAAACAACCATACGTTTTAAGGCACTTGAAGATACCAAAACAGTATCTGTAAATGCTATTGACTACGACAAAGTAGAACTTTTACCAAGTAGTGTGGCAAAAACCAAACTTTCCTATGAGGGAAAGGAAATAGTGTTTAAAGGTAAATTCAAACAAGATCATATTTATCAAGTTGATTTAAAATATGAAACTTTCCCAAAACAAGCTATGTATTTTTGGGGCTGGGATAAAGAGCCACAGAATAATTTAGCAAACGCCGAAAGAAAACAAATATGGACTCAAGGACAAGGTAAAAACAATAGTCATTGGATGCCAAGTATTGATGACATAAATGATAAAATCTATTTTGACTTAGAAGTGGATTTTGATAAAGACTATGAAGTGATTGCAGGAGGTGATTTGATGCACACTACACTTGTTAATGAGGATGTAAAGAAATGGTACTATAAATACCCAAATCCTATCAGTAGCTACCTCGTGGCTCTTACCATAGGGAAATATGACAAAATCACTTCGCAAGCTCAAGACGGTACGGTATTAGAAAACTATATTTATCCAGATAGAGCTGACGATTATGAAGCTACTTATAAACACACAAAGGAAAATTTTGACTTTTTAAACAAAGAATTTGGAATTGGTTATCCGTGGGGAAAAACTTACAGACAAGTTCCTTTAAGGGATTTTCTATACGCAGGGATGGAAAACGCAGGTTGTACGCTTTATAGTGATGAACTTATTACTACAAATGATGATTTTCTTTTTGAAAACTACACAAATGTAGAAGCACACGAACTTGCTCATCAGTGGTTTGGTAATATCATTACACAAACAGAAAGTCACCACCATTGGCTACACGAAGGCATGGCCACATACTATGCCCTTCTATGTGAAAAAGAAATTTATGGCTCCGACTACTTTTGGTGGTACATGTATCAAAATTATCAAGATCTTGTAGAACAGAATAAAAACAACGCAAGTTCTTCTTTAATATCTAATAATGCATCTGGACTCACTTACTACAAAAGAGGAGCATGGGCGGTATTGGCATTAGAAAGACAATTGGGTACTAAAACATTTAAAAAATGTATCCATTCCTTTTTAAAGGAATATGCTTACGAAAATGTAACTACCTTACAATTTCTAGAACATGTAAGTTATATCTCAGGACAAAAACTTCGTGATTATTCTGAAATATGGCTCTTTCAAAAGGAGTTTCCTAGTAAACATGCTCTAGAAATCTTAGAAGTATCTTCTCCATTTTTTAGAGAATTACAAACTATTGAAAAACTTAGAAATACACCTATTAAAGAAAAGAAAAGAAAATTACTAGAAAGTGTACAAAATTCTCAGAATCCATTCATAGCATTCGAAATTGCCTCACAAGTAACTAATGATATTTCTAGTGAAGCATTAACAATACAACAACATATTCTTGAATATTCGGATATTAGAGCTGTAAACATTCTATTAAGCGGTTTTACTAAAAAAGCACCTGAGCTATTACTTCCTTATATCGAAAAGTACACAGATCATCCTTCTCGAAAAGTTAGTTTTAATGCCTTAAAATTACTTTGGAAGCAAAAAGCAAATGAAAGCCATTCGCTACTAGAAAAATATAAAGAAAAATTCACAGGAAAAGACCAAACAACAACTATAGAAACTGTAGATTGGTACTACCTTACACTGGCAACACAACAATATTCTAAAGAACAAAAAGAAGAATTTATAACAAAAATAAACAACTATACCTCGCCTAATTTTGAACTTCAAATTCAACAACGAAGCTTTGAATACTTAGTGTTTTTAAATAAACTAAGTGACCAAAGTTTGATTCATTTAAGTAATGGTACTTCACACCCAAATACAAGATTTTCGAATACTTGTAAACAAATGATGCAATTCCTAATGGAAAATCCAGAATATGAAGATCGACTTAAAAAAATCAGAAATTAATAAAATAAGTACACGTAAGGTTTAGAGTATATTTAGAGCTT
>WTKB01000371.1 GCA_011524575.1 Aquimarina sp. | reverse complement strand
TAAGGCTATGCTTGATTTTTATAATACGTATAAAGAAAAAATACTTCAATTTATTATATCGGTTTCAAAGACCAATTGGTATAAGAGCTTGTTTAAAAGCACTAACAAATATCTAAATATTTATTTACTAAAAAGAATTTAAAAAATAGAATTGATTGTATCTTTGATATGCAAAACACAAAACACCAACCTTAAATTACTATGAGCTACCGTTTTTTAAATCGGGTTAACAATCCTGATGACTTAAAAACACTTGCTAAAAAAGACTTACCTCTTTTAGCTCAAGAATTACGTCATTTTATTATAGCTATTGTCTCTAAAAAACAAGGGCATTTAGGGGCAAATCTTGGAGTAATCGAGCTTTGTATTGCCATACATTACTTCTACAACACTCCTATTGATAAACTGATTTGGGATGTGGGTCATCAAGCTTATGCTCATAAAATACTCACAGGACGCAGGCATTCATTTAAAACCAACCGAGAGTTTAACGGGGTGTGTGGCTTTCCTATGCGGGAAGAAAGTCCTTATGACGATTTTGGAACAGGGCACTCCTCTACTTCCATATCAGCTATTTTGGGAATGGCATTGGTATCTGATTTAAAACACACCCATAAAGAGTCATTTTTAAAAAACAAACACATTGCAGTTATTGGAGATGCCTCTATAGTAAGTGGTATGGCTCTCGAAGCACTCAATCATGCTGGGGCATTACAAACCGACATTACCATAATACTTAACGATAATGCCATCGGTATAGACCATAGTGTTGGTGCTTTGAAAAAATATTTTCACAAACTAAAAAAAGGAAAAAAATCAACGTCTGCTTTTTTTGAGGCATTGGGTTTTAGGTATTTTGGAGCTATAGACGGGCATAACCTCAACGACTTACTGGATATATTTAAAAATGCAGAAACGTACTCTGGCCCTAAAATTATTCATGTAATTACAGTGAAAGGCAAAGGTATTTCTAAAGCCGAAAAAAATCAGGTACAGTACCACGCCCCTGGTAAATTTGATCCTATTTCTGGAGAAATTATCCCCTCTAAAAACCCAAAACCTTTGCTATCTTATGCAAAAATATTAGGAGATACCCTTATTCATATTGCTCGTAATAATCCCAAAATAATAGCACTAACACCAGCAATGCCTACAGGTAGTGGGCTCATTGAGTTTATCAAAGAATTTCCTGATAGAGGTTTTGATGTAGGTATCACCGAACAACACGCCGTAACTCTTGCTGCAGGTATGGCAACACAAGGTTACATTCCTTTTTGTGTCATTTACTCTACATTTCTACAACGCAGCTACGATCAAATTATCCATGATGTTGCACTGCAAAAGCTTCCTGTAGTTTTTTGTATTGATCGGGCTGGAATTGTTGGACATGACGGAGCAACGCATCATGGGATTTTTGATCTCGCCTATTTGCAACCCATTCCCAACTTAATTATTACAGCACCAGCATCACTTAAAGAATTTAGCAATCTGCTTTACACCGCTTCTAAAGGATTAAATAAACCTATGGCTATTCGCTACCCTCGTGGCACGGGGAAAGCTACATCTTGGCAACCTGATTTTGAAGAAATACCTATTGGTAAAGCTATGCAAGTTCAAAAAGGAACTAGCATAGTTTTATGGAGTCTTGGAAAGATGACACAAATAGCTATTGATGCTATTAAAGAATTACCTTATGAACTTCAACAACATATAGAGCTTATCAATACGCGATTTTTAAAACCTTTTGACATTAAATCTTTCCAAAGGTGCTGTGCTAACTTTGAATATATATTAACACTTGAAGATGGGGTATGCACAGGCGGATTAGCCAGTTTACTAACTACCGAAGCACAAAAACAAGGCTATAGAGGAATTATAGAAAGCATCGGAATACCTGATGAATTTCCCACTCATGGAAGCGTTGAAGATTTATATGCACTATACGGAATGGATGTACAAGGTGTTAAAAAAAGCATTTTAAAAGGACTGAAAACTATTGGTTTAGAGTTTATCTAAACAAGCTCTTAAAGTTTTAATCAAAATTATTCCGATCACTTAATGTGTGACGTTTTAAAATTCTATATGCTTCTTGTTGTACTAGGTGATCATCCTTCATTTTCCAGAGAATATCACTAGCATTTTTTCTGGTTTTTTGGATGTCCACAATCGGTTTAGGATATAATTCTTCTAAAATTAAATCATTAAACTGCTGCTCTAATAAAGGCATGGTATAAGGTTCGTGAATATAAGCCTCAGGTACTCTTCTTAATTCAGGAAGCCATTTTCTGATAAAAGTACCTTCTGGGTCGTGTTCTTTTGAGTTTTTTATAGGATTATAAATTCTTAACATATTAATCCCAGTTTCACCAGCTTGCATTTGTAATTGGGGAAAATGAATACCAGGTTCAAAATCTAAAAACATTCTAGATAAATGTTTTGAGGCTTTTTGCCAAGGTTGCCATAAATTATGGGTGTAAAATGATACTACTAAAGCACGCATTCTAAAATTAAGATAACCTGTAGTGTTCAAACAACGCATACAAGCATCAATAATAGGGAAGCCTGTTTTACCAGTTACCCAAGCAAGATGGTAATTTTCGGCTACTTTCTTTTTTAATTTATGATAGCCTTTATTTACACTCTCAAACTCCATGCGATGTTCCATTTCAAATTTTTGAATAAAATGCGCTTGCCATCTTAATCTAGAAGTAAACCCATCTATACTGCGTTTGTGTGTATTTTCTTTTCTGAAAAGTTTAGCATGTTGCCAAACTTCTCTAACGGATAGGTTTCCCCAAGCTAAGTAAGGCGATAATCGACTGCAGCTTTTTCTAGCTAACAAGGGTTTAGAGATGTGCTTATTATAGTTTTGATACCTGCCCGAAAAAAAAGAATTTAAATATTTATACCCCATATCCGTACCTCCTTTTTGGAAAATACTATCCTCCGTTTCTAGATGACTCATTTGAAAATAAGAACTGATATTTTTTAAAGTTTCCTTAGCTATAAAACTATGAGGCTGTGGTTTAAATTTATGTTTTGAAGAAGCCATAAAAAACTCCCAACGTTCTCGCCATAATTCCCTGTTTCTTAGTCCACGATCTACACCATTGGTAATACTTTCATG
>WTKB01000229.1 GCA_011524575.1 Aquimarina sp. | reverse complement strand
GTTTGCATTTTGATCTTGTGGTTTCATATATTTGGTGTATCGATTTTAATTCTTTATAATACCTTAGAGCTTGTTTAAAGGGAATACAGGAAGTAGTGAGTTTAAATATGCTCATAGAACTTGTGTTCATTGAAACTAATTGCAGTGATTAAATAGTACAATTTTATGCTTACCCACCTTGCGTAGCAGTAATAATCATTATAGAATCATTTTCTTTAAGTAATTTGGAATCCCAATTTTCTTTAGCGATTATTTCTTGTCCAATAGCTACTGCAATTCCTTCGTTGTTAATTTTTAATTGTGATAATAATTCTGCTAAGCTACATTTTTCAGGAGCTTGAGTCACACGCTGATTGACAAATAGGTTCATGTTGGTTTTATTACTGTTCTAAATTAAAGTTACTTCATCTAAATTATTTGTTTTACAACTAAGATTTTGTCTTGTTTTTTTGTATATAATCTTTTTTGTAGCATATAAAGTACATTGGTATACCGAAAGTATTTACAAGAAAGCTTAATTTTAGTAGCACCTAGTGATGAGGAAGAAGTAGATATAAAGCAACAAGGTATTTCATTTATTTTTTCCTGTGGTACTCCAATAATCAATTACTTTTCCCTACGATGGTACTAACCATTTCAGGTTCAAAGGGTAATTCTCAGTATTTACTTTTATTTTGTAAATACACCCCTAAAGTTACTACAAAAATACGTTGAATATTTGATCCTTAAAATCATAATATTAAAAAATAAATTAGTTACGTGATTTTGAGTTTGTATATAATTAAAAAATTAAAAAATGATGAAATTAATACACCGTTTTTCTACCAGTTTTAAGGATAAAACAAGTTTAGTTTTTTTAGTACTATTTTTGATTGTAGGAGGTTTATATGCTCAAACTGTAAGTTCTGTTTCAGAATTAAAAACTGCACTAGAAAATGCTACAGCAGGAACGGTGATTACTATTGCTGATGGTGTATATAACAATGCAGATTTAGCTATTGAGGCAACTGGTAGTGTTGATGCTCCTGTAATTATCCAAGCAGAATCACAAGGAAATGTGATTTTTGAAGATAACTCAAGAATAAAGATAGGAGGGAGTTATATTACACTTACTGGGGTTGTTTTTACAGGTGAATATACGTTACTTGATAGAGGGTCCGATTCGTATGTGATATCTTTTAAGAATGAGACAGAATGTTCCAACTGTAAGGTAACACAAGTTAAAATAGATCAATATAATACAGATAACCCTATTGATGATTTTAGATGGATTCGTATTTATGGACAGTATAACGAAATAAGTTATTCCACTCTTAGTAGAAAGTCAAATTTGGGATCTATGATTTTTAATCAACGAAGTAATGGTGATCCAGATTATACTAAGATACATCATAATTATTTTGCTTATCGTTATCAAGTAGGTACTACAGATCAGTATAATGATGTAGATGTCATGCGAATAGGAACCAGTACTACTTCTCTTTCATCTTCTTATACAGAGGTTTATGATAATTTTTTCTTTGAGGTTAAAGGTGGTGAGCCTGAAATTATTTCTAATAAAAGTTGTAATAATAAATATTATAACAATACTTTTTCTGAGTATTTAGGTGCTCTTTCCCTTCGACATGGGAACGATTGTAAGGTTTTTAATAATACTTTTTTAAATCCTGGTAAACAAGAATCTTATTTTAATGGAGGAATTCGTGTTATTGGAGAACGCCATGCTATTTACAATAATTACATTCAAGGTACTAATGCACAGAAACAAGGTAGTTCTTCGGATTCTGGAGGTTTAGGAGGTATTAATATATCCGCAGCTCAGCCTGATGAATTTTTTGAACTCAGTGGTTACGGTAAAGTAAAAGATATACTTATAGCACATAATACTTTAGTCGATTGTGATTATGCTTTTTTTATTGGTGCGGATACTGGAGGAGCAAATCAAACTGTAGCACCTGATAATATTACTGTTGTCAATAACTTAATTGTGGACTGTGAGCGGAGTTTAGAAGAGGAACGGGCAGCTACAAATTCTGTTTTTAAAGGTAATTTATACCAAAATAGTGGCTTTACAAACAGGGAAGGTTTTGAGGTTGTTAGAAATGCACTGAATTCAGTACCTCAAGAAGGTTATTATTTTTTAAGTGCAAATAGTCCTGCAATTGATGCTGCAGTGTCAGGGTATACAAATAACTTAAATACAGATGTTTTTGAAGGTGTTCGTTCTGGTAACTTTGATGTAGGTGCTCAGGAATATAGTTCAAGTATTCGTAGGTTGCCTTATTCTCAGCAAGATGTTGGAACTCTTGTAGGATTTGGAGCAAGTGAGGATTTAGGATTGGATATTTATCCTAAATTAATAAACACTCATGAAGAAGCATTTAGTGTAGATCTTAATATTCATTTAAAAGAGGGAACGACTTGGTCGATAATGGAAGAGTTAGATTGGTTGTCTATTTCTAATATTCAAGGTACAGGAACTGCGACTGTTTCGGTTGATTTATTACCAAATGATACCGTTAATGACCGTTCGGGAGTAGTAGTTATAGAAAATTCAACGGGAGAGCAACAAATACTTAAAGTTTATCAAGCTGCTTATAATGAGCCAGAGCCAGAAACTCCTCCGCGTACAGAAATTCCTGTTGAAATTTCAGGACAATTAGGAACTCTTTTGGGGAAACCAGATCAGGTAGCTCCTAGTTTTGCCATTGATGGTTTAGTTTCAAGTTCACAATATTGGTCTGGGGATGCTTTTAGTAATAATGAAGTATCTATGACTTTAGATCTTGGATGTAATCATCTTGTTGATGCCTTGGGTATTTATTTTGTAAAAGCGGATCAACGTACAACAAACTTTAGTGTTTTAGTACGTTCAGATGAAAATTCGACTTTTGATACCGTTTTTGATAATCAAAGTAGTTATTCCGATAATGCAAGTGCTAGCATGGAGCAGGTTTTTGAATTAGAGGTTCCTGTAATTGCTAGGTATGTAAAGATCATTGGACATGGGAATAGTGCAGGAAGTGGATGGAGTAGTTTTTCAGAATTTAATATTTATGGTAATTTGGAATGTGTAGAAACTACAGAAGAAGAAACTACTGAGGAGGAAACATCAGAAGAAGAAACTACTGAGGAGGA
>WTKB01000338.1 GCA_011524575.1 Aquimarina sp. | reverse complement strand
TTTAAATAAGCTCTCAAAGAACAATTGGTATTATACCTACTTTAAATACTCAAAATATCTCGAATCTTCAATTGTAAATTGATTTGTCCGTTCCAATGATTTTCTTCAATAGAGTACACTACTTTTAAAAACTCTGAAGTTTGTAAAGTTTCTAATTGATCTCCAAAACCAAAAGCCACTGCTTCAAAAGCAAGGTTTGAATTAGGAGAAAATAAACGCATTTTTAAATGTGCACCGTCACTGCCAATACGGCGTAATGTACCTTTATGTCTTAAGTAAGAACTTGAAAAAACGGGTGAAGGATTACTGGGTCCAAAAGGGGCGAGTTGTTTTATTATACGATAGAGTTTAGGAGTAATTTGCTCTAAGGTAATTTCAGTATCAATATGTAGTTGGGGTTCTAAAAGTTCTGGGTTAATAGTTGTAGCTACAAAATTTTCAAAACATTCTTTAAAAGCTACGTAATTCTCAGGTTTTAATGTAAGTCCTGCTGCATATTTATGTCCCCCAAATTGAGTGATATATTCCTTACAAGCTTCTAAAGCTTTATAAACATCAAAATCTTTTACAGAACGTGCAGAAGCCGCTAATTGATCCCCACTTTTAGTAAATACTAACGTAGGTCGGTAATAGGTTTCTATAAGCCTAGAGGCAACAATTCCAATAACTCCCTTATGCCAATCATCTTGGTAAACAACTGTGGTAAATCGTTGTTCTTCTTTTAATTCTTTGATTTGTGTTAATGCTTCGATAGTTGTATTTCTATCTGTGGTTTTTCTATCGGAATTATACATTTCTATATCTTCTGCTCGTTTTTTAGCTTCTTCAAGATTTTGTTCTAAAAGTAAATCTACAGCAGCAAGTCCATGATACATTCTTCCTGCAGCATTGATTCTTGGAGCGATACCAAAAACTACATCTGAGGTTTCAAATACTGGTTTTTTTAGATGTCCCATAAGAGCTTTGATTCCAATTCTCGGAGTGCTATTAAGTGTTTTTAGACCAAAAAAAGCGAGTATGCGATTCTCACCTGTAATGGGTACAATATCTGCAGCAATAGCGGTCAATACAAGATCTAGATAGGGTATTAAATCGTCAAAAGGTAAACCCTGAGCCTTCTGTAAAGCTTGTATGAGTTTAAATCCTACCCCGCAACCGCAGAGTTCTTTGTAAGGATAGTTACAATCAGATCGTTTAGGATCGAGAACAGCAATAGCTTCTGGGAGTTCTTTGGGAGGTTGATGGTGGTCACAAATAATGACATCAATTCCCTTAGATTTTGCATAAGCAACCTTTTCAATGGCTTTAATTCCACAATCCAGCGTGATAATTAATGATACTTTTTTATCAAAGGCTGTATCTATTCCTTTAAACGAAACGCCATAGCCTTCCGAGTACCTATCTGGTACATAAGAAATAATATTTGGAGTATGTGTTTTTAAATAATGAGACATCAAAGCAACACTTGTTGTACCATCTACATCATAATCTCCATAAACCATGATATTTTCTTGGTGAGCAAGTGCTTTTTGAATTCTAGAAACTGCTTTATCCATATCCTTCATTAAAAAAGGATTATGAAGATGATTTAGATTTGGTCTAAAAAAAGCCTTAGCCCCATCAAAACTCTGAATATTTCTTAGAGCAAGAAGTTTTGCAATTATTGGACAAACACCCAAAACTTCTTGCAAATGTGTGAGGTGTTTTTTAGAAGAATCAGGCTTTATAATCCAACGCATAAATTAATAAATAAAATAATTTATGCAAAGTTATGTTAATTAATGCTAAAATATTTTAGAGAATAAGAGCATGTTTATACAAGCTGTCATGTTAAAAAAAAAAGGCTGTTTGAAAATAAACTTTCAAACAGCCTTTTTTTGAGCTTTTATAATCCGTTATTAAAAAGCGTAATTTAAACCAACATTCCAAAATGTTTGTAGGTCAGCATCTGTGTCTGCAAGTGTAGCAGGACCTCCTATAAGACCTGTTGTAGCATTAAACGTCTCTTGTTTGTTTTGACGTAATCCAAAATCAAAACCAACACCAATTGACTTCCATAATGTGTAACCAAAAGAGTTAGTCCATTGCCAGTTAGAAAGGTCGGTATCTTTGTAACTTACGAAAGAAGAGAAATTAGTTTTAAAGTTTACATTACCAATTTTACGTGTGTAATCCGCAACAATTTTAGCACCTAATGAAGATTCATACTCAGAACCAGAGTCACTAAACACAAAATTGTAGTTCAAAGGATGGATTACTACTACAAGATCAGTAGCAGGAGTCCAAGTAGCACCTACACCTAAGTCTAAGTAACCTGGATCATTGAAACTTCCTTGAAGTAAAGAAGTACGGTACTCACCAAGAGCAGATATTGCGATATCTTCACCGATATTAAATCCATATAAAGAAGTAAGATTAAAAACATCTGTACTTGCATTGAAATTATCGCTATCAGCATCAGTTCTTCTGTCATCTAACTTTACCCATGCAAGGTTAACATTTAAAGCATTTCTCCAAAAATACTTCTCGTTAGTAAGGTTTGCATATCCATTAAAAGTAACTCCAATATTACCATAGTCATTATCAGAGTTTGCTTGGTTATACCAGTTGTTGAAACCTCCTAAGTTTACACCAATATTTCCAAAACCACCTACTCTCCAACCTGGAAGTTCTAAAATTTGCTTTTCTAAACCTGCAATTTCTCCTTCAAGTGCAGTAATAGACTCTTTTTTAGTTGTAATTTCTTGTTTAAGTGCATCTTCTGTTTTTTGTGCAAAAAGACCTAAACTTGCAAGTGTTAAACCAATAGTTAAACAAAGCTTTTTCATAAATATATTTTTAATTTATAAATGTAAATATATCATGATGTTTTAAAATCTGTGTTTAAAATCAAATTTTTATTAATTAAATTTTCGACAAAAGATATTAAAAGAAAGATATTAGTTAATTAATACCAATTAATCTTTAAAATAGATATAATAAATCGTTTCTTTTTCCTTTCTACTTTATTAGAAAAATAAACCGTAGCTAAGGCTATGCTTGATTTTTATAATACGTATAAAGAAAAAATAATTCAATTTATTTTATATCGATTTCAAAGATCAATTGGTATAACTTATTGTTTTAAGTTATTTTTTTCTGTAAAGAGG
>WTKB01000190.1 GCA_011524575.1 Aquimarina sp. | reverse complement strand
AAGTGTTTTCTTTGTATCATCACTTGATAAATCAATACATACGCTATAAAAAAAAACATGAAGCACTTAAAAATCAATATTTTAAGTTTATAACTACTTCTCTTTTTTACACAATGTAAAGATGCGGATACAAAGGTTAATACCGTATCTGATCCCTTAAAAGAAAACCCTACCAAAAATCACACGATTAAAGAACTGCAAGGAATCTGGCGTGGATATAAAGACTCAAACCAAAGTACTTCTTTTAGAATTCAAAATGAATATAAAATCTTAGATCTTGTTTGTATTGAAGGGAATTGTTTAGATTTAAATAAAGATCATTTGAGTTTAGAAGAAAGTTACTTAGGTTTTGTAAGTTCTAGTAAGGTAACTATTACAGATCCAGCATCCGTGCAAAAAACAGAGCATATTTATCCAGAAGGCGATATTCTTGTAAAATTTAATACGACTATGCTTTTTGATGATACCTTTAAAATAGATAACAAACATTACACGACATATTTATTACCTGCCTATTTAAAGGATAGTATTTCTCATGATTTTTCGAAGATACAGGCATTACCCATCGATATTTTCAAAGCTTTAAAAGCACACACTAAAAAGGGAAAAGATTATATTAAAGACTATAACTTATCAAAAATCTCATCCAAAATAGAGATCACCCAACCAAAAGCTTATTTCCATACCGATACCACCGAAAATTCCAAACAAAAAACCCATTTAACCAAAGGAGATGTGGCTTATTTAGAAGCGATTTCAGAAGATTGGTACAAAGTATATTTTGATGGAGCTGAAGTTACTAGCGGCTTTATTAAAAAAACAAATGCAGTAATTTTAAATTAAAACTTTGTTTAATACCAATTAATCTTTAAAATCGACATAATAAATCCTTTTCAAAGATTAATTGGTATCAGCGCTTGTTTAAACAAGTGCTAACTAATATAATTCCAAATGTTTTTGTGCTTACTCAGTTCACTATACGCCCATTTTATAGGAGCATTTTCTGGTAATTCTAAGTTTGGATCTTTGGAGAGTATGTGTTTTGCCCATTGACGTGCCAAGGCTAAAATATCTCGATCTCGCACTACATCAGAAATTTTCAATTGCAAAACCCCACTTTGTTGCGTACCCATTAAATCTCCAGGACCTCGAAGTTTTAAATCGACTTCTGCAATTTGGAAACCATCATTGGTTTGTACCATAGTACTCAATCGGGTTTTGCTTTCTTGTGAAAGTTTAAATCCAGAGAGCAAAATGCAATAGCTTTGAGAAGCCCCCCGCCCTACTCTACCGCGAAGCTGATGCAACTGAGAAAGCCCAAAACGCTCGGAACTCTCAATAACCATAATAGAAGCATTAGGAACATTAACACCTACTTCTATTACTGTAGTGGCTACCATTATTTGAGTTTCTCCGTTTACAAAACGTTGCATCTCAAAATCTTTATCGGCAGGTTTCATCTGTCCATGTACAATGGAAATTTGATACTTTGGTTTTGGGAAATACCGTTCGACACTCTCAAAACCATCCATAAGATCTTTATAATCCAAAGCTTCCGACTCTTTTATTAGCGGATAAACAATATAGGCTTGCCTCCCTTTTTCAATTTCCGAACGAATAAAATTAAATACCCATAAACGTTGACTATCCGTTTTATGAAGGGTTTGTATGGGCTTTCTATTGGGAGGTAAGGTATCTATCACAGAAATGTCCAAATCACCATACACACTCATAGCAAGTGTTCGAGGAATAGGGGTTGCGGTCATTACAAGTACATGAGGTGGTAATTGATTTTTACGCCATAATTTTGCCCGTTGAGCGACTCCAAAACGGTGTTGCTCATCAATAATGGCTAAGCCTAAATTTTTAAATTGCACTTTGTCTTCTAAAAGTGCATGTGTACCTATAAGTATTTGTAAAGCTCCAGATTGTAGTTCTTCGTGAATTAAGCGGCGTTCTTTGGTTTTAGAACTCCCCATAAGAAGGGCAATTTTAATAGGCATCTCTTTTAATAATTCGGAAATTCCTTCAAAATGTTGTTTTGCCAAAATAGCAGTAGGTGCCATTAATGTCGCTTGAAAACCATTATCTAAGGCGATAAGCATACTTAAAAGAGCTACGATTGTTTTTCCAGAACCCACATCTCCTTGTAACAACCGATTCATTTGAGCATTACTACCTAAATCTTTACGAATTTCTTTAACCACTCTTTTTTGTGCCTTTGTAAGCTCAAAGGGTAAGTAATCTTTATAAAACCTATTAAAAAAAGTACCGATTTGAGGAAAAGGATAGCCTTTAATCTTTTGCTTCGAAATAATATTTTTTCGTAAAAGTTGCAATTGTACATAAAACAACTCTTCAAATTTTAAACGAAACTGAGCCTTTGATAATAAATTTACATTTTTAGGAAAATGAATCTGTAAAAGTGCCTCAGAGCGATCCAATAACTTTTGGTTGTTTAAAATATCTAGAGAAAGGGTTTCTTTAAAATGCACACCTTGAGTTAAAAACAGATTTTGAAGCATTCCAGAAATCGTTTTATTAGAGATATTTCGGTTTTGCAACTTGGTAGTAGATGGATAAATCGCTTGCATACTTCCTTTAAGGCTCGAAGCATGCTTTTCGAGTAATTCCATTTCTGGGTGAGGCATGGAAAACTTTTGTTGAAACCGCTTTACTTTTCCAAAAATAACGTAGGGAGTATGCAATTTTAATTCTTTTTCAATCCATTTTGCTCCTTGAAACCAAACAAGCTCGATCTGCCCAGTTTGATCTTTAAAAATAGCCGTTAGTCGTGTAGTGTTTTTAAATGGTATGTTTTTAATTTGGATAATCTGACCTACTATTTGCACTTCTGCATCAGCATACTGTTGTAAATCTGAAATTTTATGATATTTGGTTTTATCTATATACCTTGAAGGAAAAAAATGTAGTAAATCTTGAAAAACATGGATATTCAATTCACTAGCAAGCAGTTTTGCTCTACTAGGGCCTACCCCTTTTAAATAAGCTATAGAAGACTGTAAAATATCAATACTCATAATTAGTAAACATCGATTTGGCTATGGGTAGCGCGGTTTTTGTGCCAAAACCTCAATTAAACACTGACACAGTGAGCCTTTTTTAGATTTGTTATTATCTCAAACAAATATAAAAATTGCGAGC
>WTKB01000070.1 GCA_011524575.1 Aquimarina sp. | reverse complement strand
ATCGTGTATAAGGCAAATCAAAAGAAGCGTCTATTTCTTTTTCCAACATGGTCGGATAGGGAGGGTTTATTACCAAGACTTCTTCACCCACATTTTGTAAAATACGATTTCCTTTGGTTTTATTGGATTCTTGCTCTACCACTTTGAAATTGGCAGCAAATGTTTTTTTATCCGACAAACAAGCTTCGTGAGAACTCAATTGTACGTCCTTCCAATTTTTATTCTTTTGTAATGCTTCCTTTTTGTCTTGTAGATAAGCGGTCTGTTGTATGGTTCTCAAAGATTCAAAAGGCACTCCTTTTTTCAAAAGATTGACAATATCTCTCAAGGGCTGTTCGCCCATTCCATAGACCAAAATATCTGCACCTGATTCTTTTAAAATCGTGGGTTTTAATTGGTCTGTCCAATAGTCATAATGCGTTACACGACGCAAAGAAGCTTCAATTCCACCGATTAAAACAGGACTGTCTGGAAATTTTTCTTTTAAGATTTTGGTGTATACGGTAGTGGCATAATCGGGTCTAAAGCCAATATCTCCATTGGGAGTATAAGCATCTTTCTTCCGTTTGCGTTTGCTAGCGGTATAATTGCTCACCATAGAATCCATTACTCCAGAAGTAACCCCAAAAAACAATTTGGGTGCTCCTAATTTGGTGAAGTCTTGTAAATTGTCATTAACGCTGGGCTGTGGAACAATCGCTACACGCAAACCATAGCTCTCTAGCAACCTCCCAATTACTGCAGGACCAAAAGAAGGATGATCTACATAAGCATCTCCACTAAAGAGGATAACATCCAATTCATCCCAGCCTCTTATTTTACATTCCTTTTTTGTGGTTGGCAACCAGCTAGACAATTTCAATTCTTGTTCCATAACACAAAGATAGTGGATTATAGCAAAAAAAGGGATGAGCGAGTAGCGAAGACAAAAGATAAACCAAAAGCAAAAACTTTAAATTAGATGTAGATGTATTTTAAATAAGTGGAAAGAAGGATTACCATTACCAGGCATAGTTTAGTGAAGAACCAGTTTGAGGGGGAGGATTGGTGGGAAACGCCTTAACTTCGTAAACTAGAGTAATACAAAATAAATTCCTCATATATTCATATTAGGGACAGAAATATTCACAATATTTAGTATAGAGCCTATTTTTATTTAGCTATGCTATACTTTAAGTAGGCAGACAAAAATAATTGTGTTTTAAAAAACGAGTGATTTTAGTTCAGGTCAAGGCAGAAAGCAAAGCTTTAGCAAGCTAAAGCGCGTATTTCTAACGATGAGATGAATTAAAATAGCCGTTTTTTATCATAAGTATTTTTGGACGACTACTTAGATGATGAATTAAGTGCTAAACCTATTACGAACATTTATGAACCAGCATTTAATGTAGATTCGATAAGTTTGTGTGGTAAATAAGTTTTTAACCTATTAATTATTTTTGCCTACCTACTTAGTTCTACTTTACGAAGTTGGAAATAATATTCATTCATTATGCGTTAGGGATAGAAGCGGCATCCTTTTTCGACCCTTAAAGGGCGAAAAAGATACAGCAGGACTGAGTGCAAAAGAAACATACCTTAGTATGTTTCTAACGAAGTGCCAGTCTGCGCGTGTGCCTGTGAGTAGCCCGACCCGAAGGGAAACGCCCTAACTTCGTAAAGTAGAATTAGTTAATTAGATAGTAACTATTATAAACTTTAATGCTTATGAAATATTATTTTAGCACAATATTATGTGTCATTTTCACATCATTATCTCTTCAAGCTAAGGATATTTATGTATCGTTGGATGGAGATGACCAACAAAAAGGAACTTCTGCTTCTAAAGCTGTCAAATCGGTTCAAAAGGCATTTGACCTTGCTAAACAAATCAGAACAAAAAATAAAGAAATAACCATTCATATAAGCCAAGGAACATATGAAGTTTTAGAAACTATTGTCATACCAAATACGCTAAGCAATATGTCTATCGTAGGTGATGGAAATGTAATTATTTCAGGAGCACCGATTACAAATGAATGGGAAAAAGTAGAAGACTATTCTAGGTTCCCCCATGTTCCAAGTAAGAAAATATGGAGAACGGCCCTTCCAAAAACGGATGAAGGTTTTAGCCTAGTAAAAACGATTTACGATGCTAATGGTGATAAACTCCCTAGAGCACGAACCAAAGGTTTTACACCCGCAAACAACCCTAATTTAGAGGAAATTCATAATGTAGAAAAAAATCTCCAACATCGTTTTTTTGATAAAAGACGCTCTATACTGTATTTCGAAGAAGGAGATATATCAGCTTATCCAGATGCTGAAAATGCAGAATTATTGATTATGCCTAAAGAACAATGGTTGATTAATTATTTACCGATCAAAGAAATAGACGGGCAAAAACATACGTTAACAACCAAAATACCTGCTACCTACCCTATGTATAGAACGTTTCCATCGGGCTCTCTAAGAAAACTTAACGGGAATGATAAAAATAGTTGGGGAACATGTCATTCTGCTTGGATAGAAAACGTAGCGGCCGCCATAGATGAGCCGAACGAATGGATAGCCGATGCAAAAGAGGGATATCTTTATATCTATGCACCAGAAGGAAAACCAAAAAATATTAGAATACCAAGAACTGTTGAGCTATTTCGTATTGAAGGAGAAACTAATGAATCAAAGAAATCCTTTCATCCTGTAAAAAACATCACGATATCAGGCATTAGTTTTCAGTTTACCGATAGAAAAACAAAAGGAGAAAATGCGATAGCGTTGCAACACGACTGGGAAGAATATGATGCTTCTACGGCTGTAGTTAGATTAAAATGTGCAGAAAATGTTAAAATCACGAATTGTGAATTTAAAAATGTAGGAGGTACTGCGGTACGTATGGATCTTTACGCACAAAAAAATGAAGTCTCCAATTGTTATTTTAATAAAGTAGGAAATACTTGTGTACTTATGGCAGGCTACGGACCAGGAACGATTGACGTAAATAAGCATAACATTGTTCATAACAACAAAATGCATCATTTTGGAGACTTAGTATGGCATGGGGCTGGTGTGCATGTTTTCCAAAGTGGACATAATAAAATCACCAATAACCACATTTTTGATGGTCCATACAATGGCATCATATTATCAGGAGTGAGAGGGAGATGGTTACCAGAGTTTAGAGGTAATACCATTC
>WTKB01000260.1 GCA_011524575.1 Aquimarina sp. | reverse complement strand
AAAAAAAGTGTATTAGAAACTCAGTTTCTAATACACTTTTTTTGATTTTCCCAATAAAAAGGAACGTGTTTTCTAATTTGTAGGTGATTTTGCACTCATTTTTTTCTGAGATTTAGAACCTACTCTTGATACTGCATTTCTAAATCCAATGTAGTCTGTTGCAAAATCTTGAGGGAAGTACCTTCTTTGTGCAGGATCTAACCAGTAAGCTCTGTCTTTCCAAGAACCTCCTTTATATACCCTTGCATCGTCATTAATTAAGGTACGTCTCTTTGTCGATGTATCGTATTTAAGACCATCTTCTCTGTCCTCTTGACCTGATCTTGCACCATATCTTGGAGAGTTGTACATAGCGTTTGTTACATTTCCTTGAATTTCTTGGAAAGACTCATAGTACTTAGAAGATGCCTTGTCACCATCACGGTAATTACGGTTGTCACTTGTTGAGAAATTCGTTCTTAGGAACGTATCATTTTCATCAATAGGCACTTCTCTAATTTCTCCAGGAAGCGTTCTAGCAATTACTTTTCCGTTACTAAGCGTGTCATATACTACTTCAGTAGCTCCTAATACATCCACTGTTCCATCAGCAGCAATTGCATTTTTGTAGTACACATTTCCACGATAATAGTTGAAATCATTAAATTCATCATCTACTATAGGACGATATACATCTGCTACCCATTCCGACACGTTACCTGCCATATCATAGAGTCCAAAATCATTAGGAGGGTAAGTTTTTACTTCTGCAGTAATATCTGCTTTATCATCACTCCATCCTGCAATTCCACCATAATCTCCAGAAGATTGCTTGAAGTTAGCCAACTGATCTCCTAAACGATTTTTTCTAGAAGAACGCGTGTATTGTCCTTTCCATGGGTATTTCTTACGTCCACGGTATAAGTTATAGTTTCTAAGTTCTTTAAGTCCTAGTGCAGCATATTCCCATTCTGCTTCTGTAGGAAGTCTGTAGCGTACTGGTAAAATACCAGAGTTTTTACCCATGAATAATTTAAAGTTTTTCATGTTTTCACTACCACTCGCTGCAACATCTGTAGAATCACCTTCAGTCATTAAGTTCTTTTGGAAATCTTCTAGACGTCTTAAAGAAGTTTCTCCTCCTGCAGATAGCGATTGATCACCACCGTATACTTTACTTGGAGCTTCAAGGTAAGTTGATAAGCTGAAATTACTTTCTGGTGTAGATTTAGTGTCGGCACCATTAGGAATGTATCCTTTTTCGATAAGTGCCATTTCTGCTACACGGTTACTTCTCCACTCACTAAATTCTACTGCCTGAATCCAACTTACTCCTACTACAGGGTAATTTCTGTAAGCAGGGTGTCTTAAATAGTTGTTGGTCATTACTTCATTGAATCCGAGTCGGTTTCTCCAAACTAATGTATCTGGTAGTGCACCATAATATATATTTTGATATTCTGGGTTTCTAGGATCAAAAACAGCTTTAGTCCATTCTAAGTATTCTAGGTACATAAGGTTTGTAACCTCTGTCTCATCTAGATAAAAAGATTGTACATGTTGCTGGGTCGGTGCGTTGTTCCAATCGTGCATGATATCATCTTGCACCCTTCCCATAGTAAAAGTTCCTCCTTCTATAAATACAGTACCAATAGGTGTTTCTTGTTCTTGATACTTTGTATTTACTTTAAATCCACCTTCTTTTTGGTTAAAATATTTCCCAGTAGCTCTAGATTTTTCTTGAAAATCATCAGAGTTTAGACCCAGTGATTCACAGCTAGTAATAGAAATACCAACAGAAATGGATGTTAAAATTTGTATTAGATTTTTATATTTCATAAAAAAATTCCTTAAAAATAGAAAACAGTAACCGCAATATAATAATTAAGAAGTGAACATAGTGGCTATTTTAGATAATTTTTCAGCCTTTTGTCCGTAAAAATCTCCTTATAACGGTTAATGTTTCAAAATTTTGTAAACATATGGTGTTTTACGGGGCTAATAGGAGCTCTCTTAGAACTTGTTTAAAGGGAGTATAAACGGTAATTCAAAAGTTTTCTGTTATTAAGGGTTTGTTAAACAGTAAGTAACGATATTAAATATGTTATTAGAAAACATAAACTCTTATTGTAAAGTTGAGGTCGGTTAAAAAATGTTATATTTATCTTGTTAAATTATTCATTCCTTTACACATGAAGTTTAAAGTTCTTTTTCTTTTATTTTTTTTTACTTTTTTATTATCTAAAGCTCAGGAAAAGAAAGTTTTTGTTAATTGGAGTTCTACAGTACTTAATGATTTTAAGTTAACTGTAAGTACTGAAGATCCTTCTATAGAATTTTCCGAATCTGGAAATTTGCAAGGTGTTTTGTCTTGGGAGGTATCTCAAGGTTCAAAGTACAATACCATAGAACAAGTTGTCTATAAAAAAGTTGATACTGATTTTTTAGGGAGTTATATAAATTTAGATTTGCCTAAAGATTTTACTTACAGCTTTACGGAACAAAGGGGAGGGGATATATTATTTCAAAGCGTTTCCTTTTCTCCTATTGTTAAGGATGATAATAATGTACTTCACATAGTCACTTCATTTACTTTAAAAAATATTTCATTAGCTGCTAGTACTTCTAACCTCTTTAATAGTTATAAAAGTTTAAACCAATATTCCACTAAAGCAAGTTTGAGTTCTTCGGTGCTTTCTAGTGGTGAGTGGTTTCGTTTTCAAACAGATACTACAGGTGTTTATAAAATTACTCCAAGTTTTTTAGCTTCTTTAGGCATGGATCTTTCTAGTGTTGATCCAACTACTATAAAAATATATGGAGATGGTGGGCAGGCATTGTCTTTAATTAATAAGGAAGATGCATTATTGGATCTTCCTGAAAATCCAATAAAGGTAATAGGCGGCACTGATGGTAGTTTTTCAGGATCTGATTATTTGCTTTTTTATGCTCGAGGAACACAAAAGTTTAATTCAGAAAATAATTCGCATTTGAATCCTTATTCGGATTCGTGTTATTATTATATTACACATGGAGGTAATTCATCAGGTTTACGTATTACAGCTATGCAAGAGCCAGATACAGTATCTGATACTTCTGTATTTACTACCTATGATCATTATGATTTTTATGAAAAAGATTTGTATAACCTAGGGAGTCTTGGTAGGGTTTGGTTTGGCGATATTTTTGATATTCAAACTTCTAGATTTTATGAATTTGACCTTCCAGAACTTTCTTCTGCCGAGGATACTTTTCTTGAAGTAGGGCTTTCCTTTGCAGGAGTTTTTGCTATATCACCTATCTTATCTGTTAAAGGGTTTCAAGAAAATAATATATTCTTAGATCGTGATTTTACATTCGTTTCTTATAATGCCTATAATAATGCCTATCGTCTTGTAGAAACTACAATGTCGATAGATCCATCGAATATAACCAATAACATACCTTTTCAAGTAGGTCTGGATTATAATAAAGGTGCAGATGTTACCTCTTTGGGATATTTGGATTATTTGACAATTAAGGCTCGTTGTATTTTAAAAGGACAAGGCAAACAATTTGGTTTTTCCAATGAAGATGTTCCGTTAGGGGGAGGGAGTGAATTTTTGATTTCTAATGCTTCTGGTATTGAATCTGTTTGGGATGTTACCAATCCTTATCAAATCACAGAAAAGGTGAATTCTGGTTTAGAAGACACCTTAAGTATTTATTTTACACCTACCGCAGATAGTTACTTTGTTGCCTTAGATCCTTCAGATTTTTATACTCCAGTTAAGACAATTCCTTCTCAAGTTTTTAATCAAGATATTAAAGGAAGTGTTTCTTCAAGAGTAGCACCTATTGAGTATTTAGTAATTACAAAGCCAGAATATATCGCCTCGGCAAATAGGTTAGCTGAATTTAGAAATACTCATGATGGTTTTGAAACTGCAGTTTATACCACTACTTCAATTTATAACGAATTTAGTACGGGACGTCAAGATTTAGCAGCTCTTAGAAATTTTGTGAAATATGTTTATGATCAAGGTACAGAAGGTAATAGATTAAGGTATTTGTGTATTATAGGTGATGGTTCTTATGATTACAAAGACAGGATAGATCAAAATACTAATGATGTACCTTTATACCATTCTTTAGAAAGTTCTTCTTTTACAGGAGGTTTTTGTAGTGATGATTTTTATACCTTTATGGATATTGGTGAGGGTAATAGTCTTTCTGTTGATAAAATGGATTTTGCAGTAGGAAGAATTGTCGCAGATTCTTCATCTAAAGTTGCTTCAATGGTTTCAAAAATCATCAATTATTACAGTGAAGATACCTATGGTGATTGGCGTAATAGTATTTTGTTTGTTGCTGATGATGTAGACTCTGAGTCAGATGCTCAAATTCAAAGTAAAATTTTAGAGGTATCCTCAAAGTTAGAAGCAGATATTCCAAGGGCACAGGTGAAAAAGATTTTTTCTGATGCTTATTCGCAAGAGGCTACAGCAGGTGGATTCCGTTATCCTGATGCAAAAAAACAATTAATAGAAGATATGTACACAGGTGTAACCTATATTAATTATTTTGGTCATGGTGGTGAAATAGGTGTTTCTTCAGAACAATTGTTTTTGTCGAGTGATGCACGTTCTTTGCTCAATACTTACAGGATGCCAGTTTTTGTAACACTTACTTGTGAACTTACACGTTTTGATAATCCTGCTCGACAAACTGCAGGGGAATTTTTATTTTGGAATGAACAAGGAGGAGCTATAGGTATGCTTACAACTACCAGAAACCTTTTTCTTTCTGTAGGATTACAACTAAACTCTCAATTAGCTCTTAATTTATATGATGAGGATGGTAATTTCTACAGTATAGGAGAGGCTATTATGAAAGCCAAGCAAAATTTATTTAATATTAATAAGCGTACTGTGTTGTGTATAGGAGATCCTGCTTTAGCACCTGTTTTTCCTAGTTCTGATATTGTGCTTACTCATGTGAATTCTCAGGATCTAACATCTTGGGAGAATAGTAATTTAGCATTACAAGGATTAACCACTGTGCAGTTGCAAGGTGAAATACATGATCAATATACGGGTCAAAAAGACACGAGTTTTAATGGAGAAGTATCTGTTGGTGTTTTTGATAAAGCGCTTCAAAATCAAACACTAGGTAATGATGGTGTACAAGATAATACAGGAGAACTTATAACCATTGACTTTAGTACGGAAGGAAATTCTGTGTATAAAGGAAAAGCTAGTGTGGTTAATGGAGATTTTACCTTGGATTTTATGATGCCTAAAAATATATCTTTACAAGAAGGTACGGGAGCACTTCGTTTTTATGCCTATGATTATGACCGACTAGAAGATGTTTCAGGTAAACAAGATATACTTTTAGGTGGGGTGTCTTCAGAGGCAGTTGTAGATGAGGTTTCTCCAGAGATAAAGGTATTTCTAGAGGATTTTAATTTTGTTTCTGGAGCGAGTGTTGGGGGCAGTCCTTTGCTTATTGTCGATTTCTACGACTCAAGTGGTATTAACACTGCAGGAGGAGTAGGTAAGGATATTGTAGCCATTTTAGATGAAGATACTTTAAATCCTATTGTTTTAAATTCTTTTTATAGTTCTAAGCTAGATACTTTTCAAGAAGGAGAACTGCGTTATCAGTTAAATGATCTTTCTGTAGGAATGCATACTTTACAAGTGCGTGCTTCGGATATTCATGGGAATACTTCAATTCAACGTATTGATTTTAATGTGTCCGAACAACAAGATTTTAAGATTACTGAGGTTTTAAATTATCCCAATCCATTTACAACTCAAACAGGTTTTTGGTTTACTCATAATTCAAGTATTACAGATGTCTTAGAGGTAAGAATTCAGATTTTAACTGTATCAGGCAAAATTATTACAACAAAAAATGTAAATTTGGTAGGAAAATCCACTTATAATGGTGATATTGGATGGAATGCTAAGGATGATTTTGGGAATTCTTTAGCTAAAGGCGTTTATTTATATAAGATACAAGTACATTCAACGGATTTAAATACAACTGTTTCTAAGATAGAAAAATTAGTTATTTTATAAAAAACTCCCTAATTTACTAATAAAAACACTATTTATATGATAAGAAAAACATTTAAAATCTCTTTATTTATAGCATTTTCTTTTTTCTCTACAACATTTTCCCTTATAAATGCACAGGAGGGAGAAGCTAAGATCACAACAGCAGTACCCTTTTTACAAGTCGCAGCAGATGCTCGTTCTGGAGGAATGGCAGATCAAGGAGTAGCTACTGCTCCAGATGTATTTTCCCAACAATGGAATTCCTCGAAGTATGCTTTTGCACTTCGTGAAATTGGAGTTGGTTTAAGTATCACTCCGTATCTTACAAAAATAGTAGATGATATAACACTGATGAATTTGTCGGGTTATAAGAAGCTAGACGACAGAAGTGCTGTTGCAGCAAGTTTTCGTTATTTTAGTTTAGGTGAAATTGAATTTAGGGAGTCTGGAACCTCTCAAGCTTTTATTCAAAAGCCCAATGAGATGAGTTTTGATGTTTCCTATTCTTTGAAGTTGAATGAGTATTTAGCGATGTCTGTTGCTGCACGATATTTACGTTCGGATTTAAAATTACAGACTCTTGCCAACTCAGATGCAAATCCAGGAAGTAGTTTTGGTATGGATATTACAGGGTATTTTCAATCAGAAGAAACTCAGTTTGCTAGATATTCTGGGCGCTGGAGAGCAGGTTTTGCAATTACAAACATTGGTCCTAAAATGAAATATAGTGAGGGTCAAGAGAGTTTTATTCCTACGAATTTACGAATAGGTGGAGGATATGATTTCAAGATTGATGAATTTAATGTTATTAGAGCTTCTTTAGAATTCTCTAAACTATTAGTTCCAACTCCAGAACTAAGTATTGATGTAAATGGGGATGGAGAAATAACTGCTGATGAAATACAAAGTTATCAAGATTATGTTGACTCTCATAGTGCTATAGGTTCTATTTTTACCTCATTTGCTGATGCTCCAGGTGGTTTTTCTGAAGAACTTAGAGAGTTTACCACCTCGATAGGTGCGGAGTATATTTATGACGATGTGTTTGCACTTCGTGCAGGGTACTTCAACGAACACGAAGATAAAGGAGGGCGTAAGTTCTTTTCTTTTGGAGCAGGTTTTACTTATACTTCTGTAAGTATTGATATGTCTTATTTGTTCTCTACTTCTAGTGTGCCAAGTCCTTTAGAAGGAACTTTAAGATTTGGATTAACATTTCAACTGGGTCAAGAATATTTAAATTACTAATTTTATGAATTTTTATAGCGTTTCTTACAGCTATTAATTTTTCATAAAAAGAGAGGCATCTTTAAAATTTTTTTAAAGATGCCTCTCTTTTTATGAGAAGATCATATTTATTTGTGTTTATTAAAGTATCACAAATAGATTTCATCCTTTAAAATTTCATATAAATCATCTATTTTATAAAGCGGTTTATTTTTGGATTGCACTAAATGTCTTATTTTTGTGTTCCGGAGACTTTATGTTTTTATGCCTTTTAGGTGTAGTAATATAATATAATTCCCTTGTATGCATTAACCAACTCTATCCAATGAAAGAAGTTACTAAAGAAGTTTATCTAAAGTGGTATGAAGACATGCTATTTTGGAGAAAGTTTGAAGACAAACTTGCCCAAGTATATATTCAGCAAAAAGTAAGAGGTTTTCTACATTTATATAATGGTCAGGAGGCTATTTTAGCAGGTGCACTCCATGCAATGGATCTGACTAAAGATAAGATGATTACTGCTTATAGAAATCACGTACAACCAATCGGTATGGGTGTAGACCCAAAACGTGTAATGGCAGAACTTTATGGGAAAGAAACAGGGACTTCAAAAGGGATGGGAGGTTCTATGCATATTTTCTCTAAAGAACACCGTTTTTATGGAGGACACGGAATTGTAGGGGGGCAAATCCCATTAGGAGCAGGTCTTGCATTCGCAGACAAATATTTTAAAAGAGATGCAGTAACACTTACTTTCTTTGGTGATGGTGCTGCACGACAAGGTTCTTTACATGAATCTTTCAACCTTGCAATGCTTTGGAATTTACCCGTAGTTTTCTGTGTGGAAAATAACGGCTACGCTATGGGAACTTCTGTGGAGCGTACTGCAAATCACACGGATATTTATAAGCTAGGTTTAGGTTATGAAATGCCTTGTAAGCCTGTAGATGCTATGAACCCGGTAGCTGTTGCAGAGGCAATGCACGAAGCTATAGAACGTGCAAGAAGTGGAAATGGCCCTACATTTTTAGAACTTAAAACATACAGGTATAGAGGACATTCTATGAGTGATGCTCAAAAGTACCGTACTAAAGATGAAGTTGCAGAGTATCAAAAAATAGATCCTATTACTCAGGTATTGGATGTTATTTTAGAAAATAAGTATGCAACTGAAGATCAAATTAAAGAAATTGATCAAAGGGTAAAGGATAAAGTACTGGAATGTCAAAAGTTTGCAGAGGAATCAGATTTCCCTAAAAAACAACAGTTATACGATGTTGTGTACGAACAAGAAGATTATCCTTTTTTACCTCATAAATTATAGAATAGTAGAAAAATATGGCAACGATAATAAATATGCCAAGACTGAGTGATACCATGGAAGAAGGTACAGTCGCTTCTTGGTTTAAGAAAGTAGGAGATGTTGTTTCTGAAGGAGATATTCTTGCAGAAATAGAAACAGATAAAGCTACTATGGAATTTGAATCTTTTTATGAAGGAACCTTGTTACACATTGGTGTAGCTGAAGGGGAAACAGTTCCTGTAGATCAGTTATTATGCGTAATTGGTTCTGAAAATGAAGATATCACTGCTATTCTTAATGGTTCATCAGGACAAATAAGTAGTGCTTCAGCGGATACATCAGCTGATGCTACAGAAGATCCAGCTTCAACACCATCAAAGCAAGGTGCGGAAATACCATCAGGTGTTGAAATTATAACGATGCCAAGATTGAGTGACACCATGGAAGAAGGTACTGTTGCTTCTTGGATCAAAAAAGTAGGAGATGATATTTCTGAAGGAGATATTCTTGCAGAAATAGAAACAGATAAAGCTACTATGGAGTTTGAGTCTTTCTATGAAGGAACGTTACTTCATATTGGTGTTGAAGAAGGGCAAACTACAGCTGTAGAATCTCTTTTAGCAATTATTGGTCCTAAAGGAACTGATATTTCAGGAATTGTAGCTAATGGAGGTGTGGTTGCAAATCCTCAGCCAGTAAATGATATTTCTTCAGCTGCTCCAAAGGAAGTAAGTGCTTCGCAAGAAGCAACAGCTTCACCAGTAGTTGCAGAAACATCAGGTAGAATTTTTGCTTCACCATTAGCTAAAAAGATTGCAGCTGACAAAGGAATTAACCTTGCAGAAGTAAAAGGTAGTGGTGAAAACGGACGTATAATAAAGGCAGATATTGAAAATTATACTCCTCAAAAAACAACAGTTTCTGAGCCAGTAACTTCTGCTGCACCTAGTTCAAAACCAGAGGAGAAACTTAGTGTAACTCCAGTATATGTTCCTGTAGGTGAGCCTTCTTTTGAAGAAGTGAAAAACTCATCTATGCGTAAAACTATCGCTAAGCGTTTAGGACAATCAAAGTTTACTGCACCACATTATTACCTTACTTTAGAGGTGGCTATGGATGAGGCAATGGCTTCTAGAAAACAAATTAATAGTGTTCCTGATGTTAAAGTTTCTTTCAATGACTTGGTAGTGAAGGCTTGTGCAATGGCACTTAGAAAGCACCCACAAGTAAACACCCAGTGGACTGATGCTGTTACTAAAATAGCAAAACATATCAGTATTGGTGTGGCTGTAGCTGTTGAGGATGGACTTGTAGTACCTGTACTTCCTTTTACAGACCAAATGTCACTTACTCAAATAGGTAGTAACGTAAGAGTTTTGGCAACAAAGGCAAAGCAAAAGAAGTTAACTCCTGCAGAGATGGATGGCAGTACCTTTACGGTTTCTAATTTAGGAATGTTTGGAATTACTTCTTTTACAAGTATTATTAATCAGCCAAATTCAGCGATACTTTCTGTTGGTGCTATAGTACAAAAGCCAGTGGTTAAAGACGGGCAAATAGTAGTGGGTAACACCATGACCTTAACACTAGCCTGTGATCACAGAACTATTGATGGAGCTACTGGAGCTGCGTTTTTACAAACATTAAAAACATATTTAGAAAACCCAGTTACTATGCTTGCTTAAAAAGTATGTAATTCTTTTATAATTTTATAAAACAGAAAAGAGAATATCTACACGGATGTTCTCTTTTCTGTTTTTAAATGACATATACCAATTGGTATTATATATTGAAATAAGAGCTTGTTTAAACTCACTACTTCCTGTAATTCAAAATTTTAAGAACTT
>WTKB01000210.1 GCA_011524575.1 Aquimarina sp. | reverse complement strand
TTAGAGCAAAGCGATTCCAAAAAGTCAGATTCTCTCTTTTTTAATAAGAAAGCAGAAGTAATACTATGGAAAAAAGCAAATGGTAATTGTGAAACTCAAAAAAGTTTGATTTACAATAAGAATATTTTTAAAAAAAAAAGCTTAATGCAGATTTTAGAAATTTTCAGGAAGATATCAATAATTTGTGGATACATTAAAAATTGATAACAATACCATTATGCCTTTTGTAATTGAGAATTTGTAGGTCAAAAGTAGGGATTGATAGCGTTATTTATCTTTTTTACTAATTATTCTAAAGTCAATAAAACTACCCGTAACTCTTGATCATCAATTACTTCATTTTGATTTCTATCAGTTAGTATTGCTAGATAAATTTCATTCACCTCTCCACTGGTTAGTATTATTTTTCTATCATTTCTTTCAATGGAATGTATGCGAAACTCAAATTTGAACCATTCTCCCTCTTGGTCAATGATATTGATTCGCTTGCTTGATTCGTTTTCATAGAAAAGATAGTGATGCCCGTAGTTTTGTACATGTAAGGATTTATAACCATCACTGTAAGTAGCTATACCTGTGCCTGATGACAAGCATTCTATTTCTGAAAATTTAGTACCAACTTTAAAATACCGAAGTTGATCTAAATCTGTAGGAGCAGCAATCTGTGTAGGATAAAAGTTTTGTGTTACTGGATTGTATTTTTTACCGTAAAATCTAATGGAGAAACTTTTCTTAGCAAGAGGTAATTGTTGCAGACCTTCTGTTTCAATGGCATGTTCAATTCCGTCTTGAAAAATTGAAACTTGGTTTACATCTTGGGCTTTAGCTTTGTTAGTCGCTACTAAAAAAATTATAGCAAAAAATAAAAGGATATGGCTTTTCATTTTCTTATTTTATGATAGAAGAATAGGACGTGTGTTTTACGCACATAGTAAAGATACAAAATGGTTTTGGTAGTTTGTTGTAAAAATGTTCCACTTCTCTTGGAAAAGTGTAATATTTTTGCTTAAAATAATGGTAAATTAAGGGTTATAAAACAAGGAATTGAAACGGAAAAAGTTCCACTATTACCTATTAGTGGAACTTTTTTAAGTTGTCTCCTCTTTATCATTAGGTAATTCATTTGAATCTTTTTGACTATCATCAATAGATATTTTTTTTTCAAAAAAGTTTAATATTGGGTTATCTGATGATTTGTAGTCCGAAATTAATTTACCTGGATTTTCATTAGTTACATCTAAAAATATTCTTAATAATTTTATCTTTAGCTCATCTGAAATAACTTGATCTTCAATGTTATCTATCTGTTTTGAAAGTCCTTCAATAGTCATACTTAATACTTGTTTGTGAGAATATTCTTCAATTAGTCTTTTAGATAAATTTACTTTCTTATTTGAAGATATAGCTGACCATACCAAAGGTGCAAATAATGGTAAAAAAGACAATATTATTTTAGGTGCTCTTTCGATCGATTCTAAAAATGAAGAGTCTTTTGTAATAGCGAAATACAATGTAACTATTATAGGAAATAGAGCTGAAATAGAAATATATCTTATCCCTGAACTAAATTTTTGTTTTGATTGAATATAGATTTCTTCTTCTTCCTCTTTCTTCTTTGTAAAGGCTGAACTTAAACCAGCAGTTAAAGCACTCGGGAGTAACCCTTCTATTTTACTAACTATTTTATTATAATCCGAATCAAAAACTGAATTTAATTTTTCTAATTGTTCTTCTTTACTTGAAATAAATGTATTATACTGTTCCTCAGATTCATGTTTTAAATTATCTAAATCAGATCTCAAATCCTTAGATTGAATTTCTAAAGACGAATAAGACTTTTCTAGTTTTTGTTTTAATCCCTCAATATGGACTTCTTCACCCTCTGAATTAGTGTCTTTATAACCCATGATTTCATAATGAATACTATCAACTTCTTCTTTTTTTGAAAGAATATTTTTATAAGTAGAAATTGATTTTTCTAAATTGGTTCGTAAGTCGATCATCAATTTTTCAAGATTAGAAATTTCAACATTTATGTTCGGATATTTTGTTAGAATTAAATCGTATTGAGTTAAGAAATCAGACATTTCTTTTCCTTGTTTAATGAGTTGATCATGATGGTTCGTAATATCGATTTTAACATCTGAAACTGTTTTCTCAGTTAGTTTAACATCACTTTCTATTGTTTTAAGATTGATGAGTATATTATTAGAATGCTCGAAGGTTTTCTGAGTTTTATTTCTATATTCAGAAGCTTTTCTAGAATGCTGTTTTGATGCTTTATCTGGATCAGATGATAATTCTTTCTCTAAAAATGAAATCCTTTGCCATAATTTTTTACGCTCCTCTTCAAGATATTCTAATTTAGAAGCCATTTTATCATTATCCATATGCGTGTTTTAAAATTAACCCTGTAAAATTACAACACGAAAAAGACTAAATAGAATATTATTCGTAAATAAGTTTTCAACATCAGAGGGTTGATAAATATTTTCTATTACTTCTTCAAAAATAAGTCTAAGAATCCCTATTTTTTAAGGCTTGAATCTAAAAACACAAAACATTAATAATAAAGTGTATAAATTAAAAATATCCCACTACCCTCATCAGTGGAACATTTTTAGAAATGGCAACACCTCCCAATTTCGCCCCCCCCCCGTATTACCATCAAGCAAGTAAAATCTTGGGATCAACGCCCAATTTTTGATATAATTTTTTAGCAATATCCATATTGATTTTTTTCTTTTTATTCAAAATATCACTAATGGTAGACGGCGGTACTTCCAAAAGATTCGCCAAATCTTTAGACTTCATTCAGGATTCAAACATTTTTAACTCAATAGCCTCTATAACGGTCATTCCTTCCACAACTGGGTAATGCAATTTTTCATAAAAATACACCTTATCAGAAACCTCTTTAAGCTCTTTTATATAGGCGTTATTTCCATCTTCTATACCTGTAGTTAGTTTTAGTAATTCCTCCATACGCTGCACCGCTTGATTATATGCTTTTTTCGTTATTTTCATAATTAGATATTTTTAATATCGTTAAAATTACTCCATATCACTGATTTAGTCTTTTTATACCAGTCTTTAAAAGCTACTTCAGCATATGTATTTTCAGTATAAGAGCTTGTTTAAACTTACTACTTATTGTAATTCAATACCTTAAATTTTTGAACTATAGTTTGTATTCCCTTTAAACAAGCTCTAAGAACACAAATGAAATTCGTTTTTGTTAGATAAATGTATTAAAATACTAACTTACTAATCAGGTGTAAATTCATGAATTAAATTCTAATTTGTATAATTAAAAATAGTAAAACACGAAACCTATCCTCGCTCTATTTTTCCTACTATTAACCACTACCACCATACACGCCCAAAACACCGATTTCAAAGATCAATTAGTATTACACACTTGGAGGGATAGTGCCTTTTAAGGCTAGGGCTATCTACTCGATTCTATGTTGGCTTTTCTTTTCGTTTGAATATTTGCTAAAATGTCTGTATGTTTGCAGTATGAAGCAAACTAAAAGGCAATTTTCAGCAACCAAATTACAAAAAGTGGCAAAGATACTCAACACGATTGCTCATCCTGTCAAGCTCGAAATCTTAGAGATATTGGAAGCGAAAGAATCTTTGAATGTTTCTACTATTTGCGAAAGTATAGAAGCTTCTTGTGAAATTTCAATGATGTCTCACCACTTGGCAAAGATGAAAGATAACGGTATTTTGGTTTCTGAAAAGAAAGGAAAGCAAGTGTTTTACAGCATTAAAGACAGACACATACTTAATATTTTTGATTGCATGGAAAAATGTGATTTGGGTTAAAAAAAATTTCGACCATTACTTGAATAAATTAACAAGTGTTGTAAAATTAAAATATTGAAACTTCAGGCTACATAATGGCACTAATTATTGGTGTCTCTTTAGGTTTGATTGGAGGTGGTGGCTCTATTTTGGCAGTTCCTGTATTAGCTTACTTATTTCTTTTAGATGAAAAGGTGGCTACTACTTATTCTCTTTTTATAGTCGGAATTGGTGCTTTAGTAGGTGGGTTAAAGCAGTATCAAAATAAACAAGTTGATTTGTTCTTCCTTTCTTTTTTTACCAGTATAACTCAAATTGGCATTTTCATAGGAGCCTATGTGGGGCAATCTATTGATGGTCAGAAATTGGAAAAAGGATTTAGCTATTTCATTATTGTAATGGCTGTTTTCATGTTTTTTATGGAATTTATTGTAGAATAAAAATAATTTAAAATGAATGTTGAACAAATTTATACAGGATGTTTAGCTCAGGGAGCTTATTATATTCATAGTAGTGGAGAAGCTGCAATTATAGACCCTTTGCGAGAAGTGACTCCTTACATTGAAAGAGCTGAGAAAGATGGTGTTAAAATCAAATACATTTTTGAAACCCATTTTCACGCCGATTTTGTTAGTGGTCATTTGACATTATCAGAAAAAACAAATGCCCCAATCATCTACGGTCCCAATGCCAACCCAAGTTTTGAAGCACATATTGCTCAAGATGGTGAAGTCTTCAAAATTGGAGACATACAAATAAAGGTACTTCACACACCTGGACACACCATGGAAAGTACTACTTATTTATTATTGGATGAAGTAGGAAGTGAACATGCGATTTTCACAGGTGATACCTTATTTTTAGGTGATGTTGGAAGACCCGATTTAACACAAAAATTTGATGAGTCGAATATGGAAGACTTAGCTGGTTTTGCTTATGATAGTTTACGTAACAAAATCATGCCTTTGCCAGATGATGTTATTATTTACCCTGCACATGGAGCGGGTTCTACCTGTGGTAAAAATATGATGAAAGCAACTATGGACACTCTGGGCAATCAAAAAAAGATGAATTATGCTCTTCGTGCCGATATGAGCAAAGAAGAATTTATTAAAGAGGTAACAGATGGTTTATTACCGCCACCAGCATATTTTCCGCAGAATGTGAAACTAAACAAAGAAGGCTACCAACACATTGACACTATTATAGAACGTGGAAAAAGAGCCTATTCGCCCAATGAATTTGAAACTTTGGTCAATGAATCTGATGTACTTATGCTTGATATCCGAACGCCATTTGATTTTGCTATGGGACATATACCCAACAGTATTTTTATTGGCTTAGACGGTAGCTTTGCTCCTTGGGTCGGCGAATTAATTGTAGATACTCAACAGAAAATAGTTTTAATAGCTCCTGAAGACCGTGAAGAAGAAGCTATTACTCGGCTAGCTCGTGTGGGTTTTGATAATGTAATGGGATATCTAAAAGGAGGGTTTAAGGCGTGGAATGACACTGGAAAAGACATTGATACTGTAACGTCTGTACCTGCTACAAGTTTAGAAAAAGCTTATATTGAAAATAGTGACAAGATTTTTGATGTACGGAGGGAATCAGAATATCTTTCTGAACACATAAAAAAAGCCCATAACATTCCTTTAGGTACAATCAATAATCATCTAAAGAAATTTCCCAAAGAAGTAACCTTTTATATTTATTGTGCAGGAGGCTATCGTTCCATGATAGCTTCTTCTATCCTTAAAGCAAGAGGCTACCATAACTTCATTAATGTACAGGGTGGTTTTAAAGCCATTAAAAAAACGACTATTTCTGTAACGGACTATGTATGTCCTTCATTTTTATAAATAAAGAGTATTATGATAGCATTTTTAAGTCAACCATGGGCTTGGTATATTTCAGGTCCTTTGATAGCATTGGTTATGTTCCTACTCTTGTGGGTAGGCGGTAATTTTGGAGTAAGTTCCACTTTACGTAGCATCTGTGCCGCAGGTGGTGCAGGAAAGCAATGCGATTTTTTTGATTTTGACTGGAAAAATCAAAGATGGAATCTTGTTTTTGCAGTAGGAGCGATAATTGGTGGTTTTATAGCCTCTACTTTATTACAAAACCCCAACCCGTTGTTAATAAATGAACAGACAATAAAAGATCTTTCTTCGTTGGGTATTGATTTTAATGGAACAATCGCTCCCGAAGCACTTTTTAATTGGAAAAACCTTCTAACACTAAAAGGTTTTTTAGTTATGGTAGTCGGTGGGTTTTTAGTCGGTTTTGGTGCACGCTGGGCAGGAGGTTGCACGTCAGGTCATGCGATTAGTGGGCTGTCCAATCTTCAATTACCTTCCTTGATTGCTGTTGTTGGATTTTTTATCGGAGGACTTGTTATGACATTTTTAATTTTCCCAATACTATTTTAGCACATGAAGTACATTAAATTCTTAATCGTAGGTATTCTATTTGGTATAATTATGACCAAATCAGAAGCAATTTCATGGTTTCGTATTCAAGAGATGTTTCGTTTTCAATCATTTCATATGTACGGTATCATTAGTTCTGCTTTAGCAGTTGGATTTGTGCTCGTTCAGATAATTAAACGAACAAGCATGAAAACATATGAAGGGGAAAACATAGATTTCAAAGATAAAAAAATGAGTATAGCTCGCTATCTTTTTGGAGGCATTGTATTTGGGCTTGGTTGGGCATTAAGTGGAGCTTGTCCAGGACCAATGTACACTTTAGTTGGTAATGGGTTTAGCGTTTTTTTGGTTGTTATTCTTAGTGCTATTTTGGGAACATACACATATGGTTTATTGAGAAAATGGTTGCCTCATTAATTAATTCACACTATACCCAAAAATAAATACCCTTAACACCCAAATAAACAACGAACTACAAATCCTAAAAAACACCTTGCAACCAAACTTCTACATCCAAATATGTAGATAGTTTTGTTTACGACTTTAGAGTTTTCTCTTACCTTGAATATAATGCCATCCATGCAAACAATAAGGTAACAAGGCTTTAAAGGTCGATTTTTTTCAAGCTACAATATCAGAATTGATGCTATTAGTGATTCTTGAAATGGCTAATGAAGAAAGGTTGAAATCGTAAAGTTCAGTAATTAAGTTGATTACGTATTTTTCAACATTTTTTGTAAATCGAGTATGTTTAGGTTTGTTAGCAATGACGTTTTTTTGGGTTTTTTACTAAAGTTGCATTTATTAGTCTAATCTAAGTAAGAATGCTTATATTATAGGGGGCGTAAATTACAGATCTAGATATTTTATATCCATTTTTAATATTTGTAATGTATTTATTATGAGTTTTTTACAGGTATAAACTTTAGAGTTTGTTTAAAGGGATTACAAAAAGTAGTGCCTTTAAACAAGCTTTTAATTAACTCAAACACAACCAAGATGCAATTTCAAATTAATTTATTATTTATTTTATTATTTACGCATATTACATATGCACAAGTAACACAGCTAAATAAAGGGAGTTACCGAACGGAATTTCCTTCGAGTACTAATAACTACCCAGTTATGAGTACCGTTTTTTGGGCGGATGGTGCCGAGCAACGATTCCCTGAGTTATCTGAAAATTATTCTGGAAAACCTATACCTAGTAACGACTGGTGGACTTCCATACATTTTAGAGGGCACAACACCACACAAACGGCTCCATTATACGCGTTACCGTTATCTTTACGTACTACAAATAAAGGCGTTTCTATAGACTACCCTAATGCACTTTCGGGAAATCGTGTGGCAAGATCTATACATTATGCTGATTTCAATATCGGATTAGAAGGAATGACTACTTCGGGTAATCCTAAATTAAAAGATTATACAGATTGGACAGTTACTTTTGAAACTGGAAATGATGCAGAACAATTAGAAATAACTTTGGGACATGGATTGCCCTTTGTGTACTTTAAAAAGAATACAGATACTCCAATAGTACTTGATACGGCAGGAATTGATGTTATAGATGTAATTTCTAATGAAGGAGAAATATTTGTATTTGAATCTAAAGGAAATCACTATGCTATATTCAGTCCTAAAGGAACAGAGTGGGAACGAGATGGAGTATATCAATACCATTCTGACCTCAATGGAAAAGATTACTTTACTTTAGCTTTACTTCCTGATACGGATCAAGATACTTATCCTATAGATACTATAGCATATTATCAAAAACGTGCTTTTGCTTATCCTGTAAATACTACTATGACCTATGATTATAGCACAGAAGACGCTACTGTTACTACGCATTTTAATATTGAAACAGCATTAATAGAAGATACAGACCCAATACCTGATTTAGTTAACGAAACGATCATTTGTCTTTTACCGCATCAATGGGCGTATAGTGATGCAGTTAATACTACGTATACGTATCATTCTACAAAAGGAGAAATGCGTGTAATTACAGGGAATAATTTTAATACAAAATATAAGTATCATGGTGTGGTTAGTTCTATGCCTAATTTATTTGATCAAAGTGAAAGTTATGATTCTGAAAAGATAAAAGAATTTTTGGCTGATGCTTCACAAGCAGCACTTCCCTTGACCGAAAGCTATAACCAAGGAAAATATTTCAATAAATTTATACCTATAGTTCATATTGCAGATCAATTAGGAGAAGAAACTATTAAACAAGAAGCCATTCGTAAGATTAAACATGTTTTAGAAGAATGGCTTACTACAGACTCCAATGAAACAAGATATTTATTCTATTATAACAAAGATTGGAACTATCTAGCTGGGTATCCCGATGGACATTATCAAGCTTCTTTAATGAATGATAGACAGTTCCATTGGGGATATTTCGTGCAAGCTGCGGCTTGTATTGCACAATACGACAAAGAATGGATATTGCAGTATGAAGATATGATTAATCTACTGATTAAAGATGCTGCTAACTGGGAAAGGGAGGATATGCGTTTTCCATATTTAAGAAGTATGGATCCGTATGTAGGTCATTCATGGGCAGGAGGTTCAGGTAATAGTATTAATGGTAATAACATGGAGTCTAGTTCAGAGTCGATGAATTTCAATACAGGAGTTATTTTATGGGGTATGGCAACTGATAATAGGGCTATCAGAGATTTAGGAGTTTATCTTTATACCACTGAAGCTACTGCTATAGAGGAATATTGGCATGATGTTCATAAACGCAATTTCCCTGTTGATTTTGGTCATACAAGTGCTTCTAGAGTATATGGTAACGGAATTGATATGTATACTTTCTGGACAGGTTCTTATGCAGCCTGTTATGGAATTAATATGCTACCAATACAAGGAGGGTCTACTTATTTAGGGTATCATCCAGAATATACCCAAGAAAACTATGAAGATTATTTTGAAAAATTCTCTGCTACAAAAGACACTGATACACATCCTGAATGGTTTGATATTTTTTGGTCATACCAAGCATTATATGATCCTGAGGCAGCTCTTGAAAACTTCAATACCAATCCAAATTACAATGTAGAATTTGGAGAAACCCGATTACATACTTACCATTGGTTACATAATTTAAATACATTAGGAAAAATAAATACCAATATTACAGCAAATTACCCTTTAGCTAATGTATATGAATCAGAAGAATACATAAGTTATGTCGCTCAAAATTACCAAGATGAAGAAATAACCATAAATTTCTCTAATGGGGAATCTATGGATATTCCTGCAAATGCGTTATGGACAAAGCGTGTGTCAAAACAAGTGGATGAGTCGATACCTCAACAATCTTGTAGTGAAATTCTTGAAATTGCAGAAATAAGTGCTGAAGCAGACCAAAGTGGAAATCCTATTGAAAATGCTATAGATAAGGATTCGTCAACACGATGGGCAGGGTATGGAGATCCTGTAGAGGTATTAATTGACTTGGGACAAGAGTATGAATTATGTAGTATGTATTTAGATCTCTATAGAGGTCTTGAACGTAATAGTTATTTCTCAGTATATTACTCTATTGATGATATGGAATATCATCAAATACTTGATAATGTTACCAATTCAAAAGAACAGCAAGTAGATCAATATGATTTAGAAGGGAATATGGCTCGATTCATAAAATTAAGTATGCAAGGTAATGCGTCTAATAATTGGAATGCTATACAAGAAATATATTTCTCTGGGAAACAAACAGTGTTATCATTATCTTCAGTGGATAATAGATTTAAAGAAAAAAAATCTAGTATTTCTATTCAAAGTACAGCGAGTGTTATAAAGGTGAATAGTTTAGAGGATCTAATGACTAATATAACCCTTTATACGCTTAATGGTAAAATTATTTATGATAAGAAAATTTTAAGTAAAAATACTCAAGTTCCAATTGCAAGGCTTAGTAGTGGTTTGTATTTACTGAAAGTGAATAGGTCTAATACTACTATAACTAAAAAAGTGATTATTCCTTAGTGTATGTTTGAACCCAATGCCAACTGTAAGAGCTTGTTTAAAATCCCTACTTCCTGTAATCCAAAATTTTAAGAACTTGGATCACTTTAAAAAAATTTACATATCTCGATATGTGCATCATTTAAAAGTAACCCAAAACCTTAAACTTT
>WTKB01000170.1 GCA_011524575.1 Aquimarina sp. | reverse complement strand
CCAATAACGGTAAACTTTTGAATTACAGTTTGTATTCCCTTTAAACAAGCTCTTATAAAAAAGATCCTTACATTTTTTATGTAAGGATCTTTTTTTTTAATAAAATATAATATCTAAAAAACTTTATTTTTTATTGGCTTCAATAATATAATCTTTCAATGCCATAGTCATTGAAGGAGTTTCTGGAGTTGGAACTTTAATATTACATACTAAACCTTTTTGCTCTGCAGCTTTAAGTGTTGATGTTCCAAAAACAGCTATTCGCGTATTGTTTTGCTGAAAGTCAGGAAAGTTATCAAATAAAGAAGTTATTCCTGATGGACTAAAAAACACTAAGATATCATAAAAAACATCTCTTAAATGTGATAAATCACTTACTACTGTACGATAAAGTACTACTTGTTGCCAATCCACTTGAAGCGTATCTAATGTATCTGGTATTTCAGGCTTTAGTTTGTCTGATGAAGGCAATAAAAAGGTTTCATTTTTATATTTCTTAATGTATGGAGATAACTCTTTAAAAGTACGTTTTCCTACATATATTTTTCGTTTTCTATAAACAACATATTTTTGTAAATAATAGGCTACTGCTTCACTTTGACAAAAATATTTAAGAGTATCAGGTACCTTATAGCGCATTTCATCTGCAATTCTAAAAAAATGATCTACAGCATTACGACTTGTAAGAATGATGGCTGTAAATTTCTGAAGATCAACTTTATGTTGCCTTACTTCTTTAGAATCAACTCCTTCTACATGAATAAAAGGAATGAAATCTACCTTAACTTTATGTTTCTCCTCTAATTCAAAATAAGGAGAATGATCTTTGGGCTTAGGCTGTGAAACTAAGATAGTTTTAACCTTCATAAGAATAAATATTAAAAAATATATTCACTAAAAAATTGATAAACAACCATTAAAGGCACTAATTCAAGGGTGCAAATATACAAAATAAAATAAAACCCATTTTTAAAGAAGATATAATAATTTTTACTGACTAATAGTACTTTAGAAATAAAAAGCACGAAACACAATAAAATAGGTAAAACATGACCAAAAAAAGAAAAAAATAATTGATGTAAATACATAAGTATTGCTACAGGAAAAACTAAAAAAGACACATAACTCAATGTACTTTCTTTCTGAAAAAGATACTTTTGAGTTTGTTTATGCCTACCCAATAAAGACCCTATAGACCAAGTTATTAACACTGTTGTTAACTTTAAAAGTATATATGTTATTAATACTTTTATATACATTTCAAAAGATAAGCCTACCTTAATGGGAAAGGTAAAGAAACTTACACATAAAACGATAAAAGAAAAACTAATGACTTGAAAAAGGAGTAGTACTCTAAATAAGCGTTTCTCAGCTATAGATTCTGGCTTTTCATTTAAATATATCTGATGAAAAAGTAAAGAGCAAAAACGTTTAAAACCATAAGGGTATATTTGATTAGCAACTACTAAAATAGAGAATACTCCTAAAAATAAACTCACTATCCAAGTTTGAGGAAAGGGTTCATGTACATAAACTTCCATGGTATTTTCTTTAATAAGTATAAAAAATAGGGATAAAAAACTATCTTTGAGCTTAAAAAGTTCGAATGTCAAAGGTATTGGTCATTGTTCCAACCTACAATGAAGCAGAAAATGTATCCTTACTAATAGAAACAGTGGTTCAATTGCCTATTTGTTTTCATCTTTTATTTGTGGATGATAATTCTCCTGATGGTACCGCTCAAATTATTGAAAATTTACTTCCAAAATACAAAGATCTTATTTTTTTAGAAAAAAGAGCTAAAAAAGAAGGTTTAGGAGTGGCTTATATTCATGGATTTCGTTGGGCATTAGAAAGGGATTATGATTACATTTTCGAAATGGATGCAGATTTTTCCCATAATCCAAATGATTTACCCGTTTTGTTACATGCACTCAAAACAGATAAACTCGATATGGTGATTGGCTCTAGGTATATCAATGGAGTTAATGTAGTCAATTGGCCTATGAATAGAGTACTACTTTCTTATTTAGCTTCGAAATATGTAAGAATGATTACAGGAATGCCTATACACGATACCACTGCAGGTTTTGTGGGGTATTCAAGAGCTTTATTAGAAGGTATTAACTTAAAAACAATTAATTTTGTAGGATATGCATTTCAAATAGAAATGAAATTTAAAACTTACCTTAAGGGGTATGCCTATAAAGAAATCCCCATTATTTTTACGGATCGTACTCGAGGAAAATCTAAAATGTCAAAAGGTATTATTTCCGAAGCTATTTTTGGGGTAATTAAAATGAAAATCAAAAGTATATTTAAACCATGAATAAGGTACTTATAAAAAATGCTAAAGTAGTCAATGAAAACACCATTAAATCTTTAGAGGTATATATTGAAGGAAAAAAAATTGTTAAAATTGCTCCAAGAATAGCTTTAAATAATCCTGTAGGTTTAAAGATTATTGATGCTGAAGGACAATTTCTAATTCCAGGACTTATAGATGATCAAGTGCACTTTAGAGAGCCAGGACTTACTCATAAAGCAGATATTGCCTCGGAGTCTAGAGCAGCAATTGCAGGAGGGATTACTTCTTTTATAGAAATGCCTAATACCCTACCAAACGCTACTACTATTGAGCTTTTAGAAGATAAATTCGAGATTGCTAAAAACTCAAGTTACGCCAATTATTCCTTTATGTTTGGAGGAACTAATGATAATTTAGAAGAGATTAAAAAAATTGATCCGAAGAAAGTAGCAGCATTAAAACTCTTCTTAGGATCTTCTACAGGAAACATGCTTGTAGATAACCCTGAAGTTTTAGAAGAAATATTTAAATCTTCTCCTACACTTATTGCTGTACATTGTGAAGATCAACCACTAATTGAAAAAAATCTTGCCGAACAAAAGGCTATTCATGGAGATGATATTCCTATGGAATTACACCCTGTAATACGTAGTGAAGAAGCTTGCTATTTATCCTCGTCAAAAGCTATCGAACTCGCTAAACAAACAGGTGCACGTTTACATGTGTTCCATTTATCAACGGCTAAAGAATTGAAGTTATTTGATAAAAAAACACCACTAAAAGATAAAAAAATCACTGCAGAAGTATGCATTCATCACCTTTGGTTTAATGAGGAACACTATAAAACCAAAGGTTCACTTATCAAATGGAACCCAGCAGTTAAAAAAGAAAGCGACCGTTTAGCTTTACTAAAAGCCTTAAACACCAATGCTATTGATGTGATTGCTACAGATCATGCACCACATTTACTTTCCGAAAAACAAAACCCGTACACTAGTGCTCCATCAGGAGGACCATTAGTGCAACATGCTTTAGTGGCATTATTCAAGTTTTATCAAAAAGGGATCTTATCACTAGAAAAAATTGTGGAGAAAGCATGTCATAATCCTGCTATTTTATTCGACATTGAAAAACGTGGTTTTATAAGAGAAGGCTATTATGCCGATTTAGTACTTGTAGATCCTAACTCTCCATGGACAGTTAATAAACAAAATATTTTATACAAATGTGGGTGGTCGCCATTTAATGGTACAACATTCACCTCAAGGATTACACATACGTTTGTAAATGGAACAATTGTTTATAAAGATTTTAAAGTTTTAGAAAAACCACTTCAAGGAGAACGATTAACTTTCAATCGATGATTGATTTAAAAAAAATAGGATTTTTATTGGGGTTGGTATTTTTTTTTAAAGCATGCCAGCCTCATTATGCTCCAAAAAAACCAGAATGCCTTCTTTCTATAGATAGCCTTAGTCAAAGTATTAGTGATTTTTATATTTTAAAAGCTGGTAAAAAATTAGATCGTAAAACCTATCAACAATTAGGACTTCCCTTAAGAGACTATTTATTTTTAATGTATGGTATCGACGAGCAAAGTTTAGAAGATAATATCAATTATTATTGTTATCTACCTAAAGGTCGTGAAGCTTTATTTAAAGCTGTCGAAATACGACTTCAATCTAAAATTGAAGTTTTGAATGAGAATATAGAAAAATATCAAATTCAAAAAGAGGTAGATTCTCTTAATGAAAATTTAAATACTACCAATTAGTCTTTGAAATCAGAATATTGGTATTAGAGCTTATTTAAGAGCTTGTTTAAATTGAATTACAGTTCGTATTCAATTTAAACAAGCTCTAAAGATACTTACCCTATTTAGTAACATTTTTAGAGAGATCTCTAAGTACTTCAAGAGCTTCTTCAACATATACATCCTTAGTAAGACTCTCATGCCAACGACTTCTTTTTTTACCTAATATGGAATCTTGCTTAATTTGCTTTTTTTCATAAGGTAAAGATTCAAAAGTTAATTCTGTAGTGAAGGTATCTATCTTCTCGAAAAATGAAATTTGAGCTTCGTTCTCTTCGATCTTTGATTTGTAATCCTCATAATTTAATGAAAATTCATCCCTATCCATTTGTTCCGAAATCCATTTTGCATTTTGATCTATAAGTTTTAATTGTTCATTATTGGTAATTCTTGCAGTACTTCTATTGATAATTTCTTGGAAATTGGTATTTGAAAAAACTTCATATTGTGCTGAAGAAATTTTGTCCCAAGCAAGTGGATTTTCTTGATCTTTCTCTCCAATATCTATATAACTGTATTTATCTGGAACTATAATATCACTTTTTACCCCTTCGAGTTGTGTAGAACCTCCATTAACTCGATAGAACTTTGAAGTAGTAATTTTTAAAGCTCCTAAATCTCCAGAAGTATTATTTCGTACCCACCTATTGAGATCCATAAAGTTTTGAACAGTACCTTTACCATAAGTTTGTGTACTTCCTATCACAATAGCTCTATTATAATCTTGCATAGCAGCAGCTAAAATTTCAGAAGCAGAGGCAGAAAGTTCATTCACCATAATTACTAAAGGTCCTTTCCAATCAATACTTGAATCTGTATCTCGAAGTACTTTTGTTTCCTCTATTTTTGATTTCACCTGGACTACAGGACCTTCTTTGATAAACAATCCTGCAATCTCTACTACTGTTCTTAAAGACCCCCCTCCGTTATTCCTAAGATCAATTACAAGCCCTTCTATATCTTGTTTTTTCAATCTTTCTATCTCTTTCTTAACATCAATAGCGGCATTACGCTCTTTATAGTCTTTCCTATTAAAATAAAACTTTGGCAAATGAATAAGTCCAAAAGTTTGTCCTTTGTGTTTGGTTAATGTAGACTTTGCATAAGTTTCTTCAAGTTCAACAATATCTCGAACGATTTCAATGACTTCATAAGAACCGTCAACACGTTTTACCGTTAAACTTACTTTAGTTCCTTTAGGACCTTTTATAAGTTTTACTGCGTCATCTAATCGCATTCCAATAATACTTACTGGCTCATTTTCATCTTCTTGTTTTACTTTTGTAATAATATCTCCTACTTCAAGTTGCTCACCTCGCCATGCGGGTCCTCCAGAAATAAGTTCTACAATTTTTATAAAATCATTCTTTTTTTGCAATCTAGCCCCAATCCCTTCTAATTTTCCAGACATCGAAATATCAAATCGGTCTTTATCTTGAGGTGCAAAATAGTTGGTATGTGGGTCAAAAGATTTCACTATAGTATTGATATACATAGAAAACCAATCTTCTTTTTTTAGATCTTTATTGAATTCATAATATTCTTTAAGAGCATTTTCAGTTTGTTCTCGAGCTTCTTGTTCTAATATTTTGAATTCTTTTTTTTCTGTAGTTGTAGTATCTGCGTTTTGTTCTGTTATTTTTTCGTGATAATTATTTAATGATGAGAATTTTAAACTTTTAAACCAACGTTCTTTCATTTCCTTTTTAGAAGAAACGTATTGCCGTTTTTCAAAATTTGTAGAAATCGAATCCTTCTTGTTAAAATCAAACGGACGTTTTAGGGCATTACCCGCAAAACTTTTAGATTCTTCTATACGCTTCAAAAGTCGTGTATAAGTTAAATTGAAGAAAGTAAGTTCTTTATTTTTAAATTGATCATCAAGCTCATTTTTATAAACATCAAATTCTTTAATATCATCAGCATAAAAATAACGTTTTTGAGGGTCTAAAGTCTCTAAATATTCGTCATAAACTTCTTTAGAAAAATTGTCATTTAATGCACGTGCTTCGAAATGAACTTTATCAAGTACAAAAGAAATAATATCTATAAGAAGTTCGTCTTTAGCTTTATCAGGATCAGCTTCAATTTTTGGAGTAAAACTACATGATCCCATTCCAAGTAGCATACCAAATAACACAATTTTTAAACTTTTATTCATAAATAAAAAGGGGGGTTTATTCTTATACTTAACCTAAACTATACCACAATTAGATATCATAATACCAATTATAGGTTGAAATTATTTCAAAAGTTATCATATAATTTCAAGTGAACGTTATGAAAATAAGTAATATTTTATTAATACTACTCTTTATTCTGGTTTTCTTTTATATACGAATGTTTGAACGCCTCATTATCAAATATTTTAGGTCTACCTAATTACCTTTGAAATCACTGTAAAAAATATTTTTTATTTATACCCATTAGAAAAATTAGACCTTAGCCTTAATTATGGTTTATTTTTGTATTAAATAAAAAATAAAATGGGAAAAATACGCTTAGAGAACATCAAACTACATAGTAATCATGGATGTTTAGATGAAGAAGGTTTAATAGGATCAGAATACCGTATAGATATTGAAATTGAGGCCAACTTAGAGACCTCTTCCGTTTCTGATGAACTTTCTGATACCGTAGATTATGTATTATTACATCATATTGCTAAACAAGAAACATTAATCCGTTCTAAATTATTAGAAAATGTTGTTTGGCGTATTCAAAATCGTATTCTTAAAGAAATCCCTGAAATAGAGACTATTTGGGTGCGATTGGCAAAAATTAATCCACCTATACAAGGTAATGTTGAAAAAGTAAGTGTAGAACTTTCAAAAACTAGGCTAGAATTTGAAAAAAAATAATATATTTGCTGCAGTATTGCTATTACAGGGTGTCGTGGCCGAGCGGCTAGGCAGTGGTCTGCAACACCATCTACAGCGGTTCGAATCCGCTCGACACCTCTCAATTTTTAAATTAAAAAAGCACCATTATTTAATGGTGCTTTTTTAATTTAAATTCTTACCGCTTATTTTATATCGATTTTAAAGATTAATTGGTATAAGTATGGTTTTATTTTTTTCTACATCGTAAGTGACTCCCACTTAAAAACCCCTTTACAAATAAGAACACATCCAAAAACAAACATGACAATACTCACAAAAGCTTTTAAATAATATATTTTCTGAAAAGTTAATTTTGATTTAAGACGTTTTGCAAAAAATATTTTAACCATATCTATGAGTAAATAAATCAAAAGTGTCATGGTAAAAAAACTATACATTCGCTTAGGATTCATATCTAGTTGTGGTCCTACAGTAACTATTACTGTAAACCAAAAACCTAAAACACCAATATTTACAATGTTTAAAACAAAACCCTTAATAAATAATATTAAATAGTTATTAGCCGTAATAATAGGTGTGGATATTACTTTTTTTTCTTGAATAGCATTTTGATTAAGGAATTCTTTTCGTTCTGTATAAAAAGTAAAAACTGCATACAATACTAAAAAAGTACCTCCTAAAAAAAATAAATAAGGATTATCTTTAATGTCTTTAAGTACAGAATTTGTACTGTAATACAATAAAATAATATAAGCCACATCAGCAAATACAGCACCGATATCTAAAGCTAAAGCCGCTTTAAATCCTTTTAAAACGGCTGTCTCAATTACTAAAAAAAATATAGGGCCAAGAATTACTGTGAGTAAAAAACCAACAGCTATAGCCGCTTTAAGATCTTCTATTTGCATAGTGCAAAAGTACTAAGAATTAGTACAAAAGGAAATGATGTACCTATTTTTAATATTTATAAATAGTTTAAAAACGTTTTTGAACATAATGAGGTTTATTCCTCTCACTTACAAAAGTTAATTTTTATTTTCTGAGTCAATTAGAATAAAATCTAAATGGCGTTTTAGTAAATCTGTACTTTTAACTTTAACTTGAAGCACATCTCCTAGTGTGTATGTTTTTCCTGTACGTTTACCAATAGCAGCATATTTTTCTGCATCGTAATAGAAATAGTCCCCTTTTAAATCTTTTAGACGCAACATTCCTTCACATTTGTTCACTGAAATTTCTACATAAATTCCCCAATCTGTGACTCCTGTAATAATTCCTTCAAAAATTTCATCTTTAAAATTCTGCATATACTTTATCTGCATATACTTGACGGAATCTCTCTCGGCGTTAGAAGCAAGTATTTCTCTAGAAGAACAATGTTTACACTCCTCCTCTAAAGCTTCTAAATCTACAGAAGTACCTTTATCTAAATAATGTTGTAAAAGCCTATGGGCAATCACATCAGGGTATCTACGAATTGGAGAGGTAAAATGACTGTAATGCTCAAAAGCCAATCCATAATGTCCAATATTAGTAGCAGAATATACGGCCTTACTCATACTTCTAATTGCAAGTGTGTCAATCATATTTTGTTCTTTTTTACCCTTTATGTCACTCAAAAGCGTATTTAAAGAACCTGTAATATGCTGTTTTTTTGAAAGATCTAAATGATATCCAAAATTAGAAACTACACTTTGTAAAGATAATAACTTATCAAAATCAGGTTTATCATGTACGCGATAAATAAAACTCTTTTTAGGTTTCTGTGAAGAAATAAATTCTGAAACTTTTGTATTGGCAAGTAACATAAATTCCTCTATGAGTTTATTGGCATCCTTTGAGGTTTTAAAATACACTTCTTTAGGATTAAAATCGTTATCAAGAGCAAAACGTACTTCCGTTTTATCGAATGAAAAAGCACCTTGAGCCATACGTTTTGTTCGTAATTGTTTAGCCAAAGTATTCATTGTTAAAATAGCTTCACAAATAGTCTCTGAAGCTTCAAGACTTTGCCCTTCAATAGTTACCTCAGCAGGTATTTGTCTAGATTGTGTTTCAATCATATACTGAGCTTCTTCATAGGAAAAACGAGCATCTGAACAAATTACAGTTCTACCAAACCATTTATTATAAATTTTCCCTGTATGATCCAACTCAAAAATAGCTGAAAAAGTATATTTATCTTCATTAGGACGTAAAGAACATACTTGGTTTGAAAGTATCTCTGGAAGCATTGGTACGACACGATCTACCAAATAAACCGAAGTAGCTCTTTGATAAGCTTCTTTATCTAACACCGTATCTTCTTTAACATAATGAGACACATCTGCGATATGAATACCTATCTCAAAATTCCCATTGACTAATTTTTTAAAAGACAAAGCATCATCAAAATCTTTAGCATCTTTGGGGTCAATAGTAAATGTAAGTGTTTTTCTTAGGTCTCTGCGTTTTGCTACTTCCGACTCTGAAATACTTAAATCTAAGGTGGCTACAAAGGCTTCTACCTCATCAGGAAAGGTTAAAGGTAAATCATATTGTAATAAAATAGAGTCCATCTGTGCCGTAGATTCTTCTGGATAACCAAGAATATCGATTACTTTTCCATTAGGAGAATCGGCTTTTTCTGGCCAATCTGTAAATTCTAAAAGAACCAATTGCCCATTTTTAGCACGTTTTGTTTTATTGTTAGGTATAAAAAAATCTTTATGAAGTTGTCCTCCCATACTGGTTACAAATGCAAAATTCTTATGAATTTCGATAATTCCTGTAAATTGTGTTTTGTTCCTTTTAAGTATCTTGATAACGCCTCCTTCTGCTTTTTCTCTATGTTTAGAAGGCGGATCCATCCAAATTTCTACTAAATCACCTTGTAAAGCTTTCCCTGTATGTTTAGAGGGTATAAATACATCATCAGACCAACCATCTACGGTAACATAAGCATGTCCCTTTGCTGTAAAATCAATCGTACCTTGACAAATTTCTTGAGCATGAGCCCACTTAAAAGCTCCTATTTTAACTTGTACAATTTTTTGATCCTTTGCTAATTTAGCCAAACATTGAATAATACGATTACGAGTTCGACTATCTGCTTTATCAATAAGTTTTGAACAAACTTGTTTATAGTTAAAAGTTCTATTATAATTTTTTTTAAGAAGTCTAATAATTTTAGACTCTAAATGATTTATAGAAGGTTTTTTGGTTATTTTTTTCTTCTTATTTTTTTTCATGATTTGTGTTTTTATATAATTTTTTCAGTGTTTTCCTTTAAGGTAAGTATTAGAGCTTGTTTAAAGGCACTACTTCCTGTAATCCAAAATTTTAAGAACTTAGATCACTTTAAAACGATTTACATATCTCGATATGCACTTCATTTAAAAGTAAACCAAAACCTTAAACTTTTGAATTACAGTTTGTATTTAGTTTAAACAAACTCTTATAAATACACTTCTCCACCTTTTTCTTTGAATTTCTCAGAC
>WTKB01000031.1 GCA_011524575.1 Aquimarina sp. | reverse complement strand
GTCTTTTTAAAGTGATCCTAGTTCTTAAAATTTTGGATTACAGTAAGTAGTGCCTTTAAACAAGCTCTAAAAGCAATAAAAACCCTCTCAAAAAGTAAACAAAAAAACAGGATATACCGACTAAATTCATGGGTAAAACATTTTTATCAAAAGATGCTCTACACCTATTATTCATAAAAAAAAGGCTAATACTAAATAGTACTAGCCTTTTTTTATGAATAACTCAAATCAAAGATTTGTAATCATAAAAATTTATACGTTTACTGATTGTAAAACCTCAGCAACTTTTTTACCGATTTCTGCAGGAGAATCTACTACGTGAATACCACACTCACGCATAATTGCTTTTTTTGCAGCAGCAGTATCTTCAGAACCACCTACAATAGCCCCTGCATGCCCCATGGTACGTCCTTCTGGAGCCGTTTCACCAGCGATAAAACCAACAACAGGTTTTTTAGTTCCACTTTCTTGAATCCACTTTGCAGCATCAGCTTCTAGTTGTCCTCCAATTTCACCAATCATAACTACACATTCTGTTTCAGGATCGTTGATCAAAAGTTCAACAGCTTCTTTAGTAGTAGTTCCAATAATTGGATCACCACCAATACCAATAGCTGTAGTTATTCCTAAACCTTGCTTTACTACTTGGTCAGCAGCCTCATAAGTAAGCGTACCTGACTTAGAAACAATACCTACATTTCCTTTTTTAAATACAAAACCTGGCATAATACCTACTTTTGCTTCTCCAGGAGTAATTACACCTGGACAGTTAGGTCCAATCATGGTGCAATCTTTTCCTTTGATGTAGTTATTAGCCTTAACCATATCCGCTACTGGAATTCCTTCTGTAATGGTAATAATTACCTCAATTCCTGCATCCGCAGCTTCCATAATTGCATCTGCTGCAAAAGCTGGTGGTACAAAGATAATAGATACATTAGCACCTACTTCTTTCACAGCCTCAGCTACCGTATTAAAAACAGGACGGTCTAGGTGTTTTTGCCCTCCTTTTCCTGGAGTAACTCCACCTACTACCTGAGTTCCGTATTCAATCATTTGGCTTGCATGGAAAGTTCCTTCACCTCCTGTAAACCCTTGAACAATAATTTTTGAATCTTTATTTACTAAAACACTCATAAGTTATGTAATATATCTTTTTTATTATTTTGAAGTGAGTAAAACTTCTTTAAAACTACTAAATACTTGCAAACATCTAAAACTAATAATCTTTTTTCAAGTAACTTTATTAAAAACAACAATTATTAATAAAAATTAAGAAAATAGCTATTTATTTTATGATATTTTAAATTATTTAATAAAATCGATAGCTAAAATAAGTAATAATACTAAATTGGTAAAGTAAAACTTATAAATAATGCTATTTTAATACTAGAAACTACAGGGTAAAGCTAAAAAATACGATTTCAAAAACGATACCCTGTTAAAGCTTGTTTAGCGCACTAATTTTTTGTACTTAATACGCTTAGGTGTTAAGTCCCCACCCAAACGCTTTTTACGATTTTCTTCATATTCTGAGAATCCTCCTTCAAAGAAATATACTTGCGAATCTCCTTCAAAAGCTAAAATATGCGTACATATACGATCTAAAAACCATCTATCGTGACTAATAACTACAGCACAACCTGCAAAGTTTTCTAAACCTTCTTCCAATGCTCTTAAGGTATTTACATCCAAGTCGTTGGTAGGCTCATCTAAAAGTAATACATTTCCTTCCTCTTTTAGTGTCATCGCAAGATGTAAACGGTTACGTTCTCCACCAGAAAGTAATTTTACCTTTTTGTTTTGCTCACCACCACTAAAATTAAAACGACTTAAATAAGCCCTTGAGTTCACTTGCTTTCCTCCCATAGTAACCATTTCTTGACCATCAGAGAAATTTTCCCATATTGTTTTTTCTGGGTCAATATTACTATGTGCTTGATCTACATAAGCAATTTTTGCTGTTTCTCCCACAGAAAAGCTACCTGCATCAGGAGTTTGTTCTCCCATGATCATTTTAAAAATAGTAGTTTTACCAGCACCGTTAGGACCAATAATCCCTACAATACCTGCTTGTGGCAAATTGAAATTTAAACTTTCGTATAAAATCTTATCATCAAAAGCTTTACTTACCCCTGTAGCTTCAATTACATTTGTTCCAAGTCTTGGTCCATTAGGTATATAAATTTCAAGTTTTTCTTCTACTTGCTTTTGGTCTTGGCTAACTAATTTATCATAGTTTTTTAAACGAGCCTTTTGCTTTGCTTGTCGTCCTTTAGCACCTTGACGCACCCACTCTAACTCACGCTCTAAGGTCTTTTGTCTTTTACTTGCCGACTTCGACTCCTGAGCCAATCTTTTTGATTTTTGATCCAACCAAGAAGAATAATTTCCTTTCCATGGGATTCCTTCTCCACGATCTAACTCTAAGATCCATCCTGCGATATTATCTAAGAAATACCTATCGTGTGTTACGGCAATTACCGTACCTTTATATTGAGCTAAATGCTGCTCTAACCAATGTACCGACTCCGCATCTAAGTGGTTGGTAGGCTCATCGAGTAATAACACATCAGGCTCTTGTAATAGTAACCTACAAAGAGCAACTCGGCGTTTTTCCCCTCCAGAAAGTACGCCTATTTTTTTATCAGAATCTGGGGTTCTAAGAGCATCCATAGCTATCTCTAACTTGGTATCTAGCTCCCATGCACCACTAGCATCAATTTGATCTTGCAACTCCGCTTGACGGTTCATGAGTTTTTCCATCTTATCGGCATCTTCATAATATTCTGGTAATCCGAAAAGATCATTGATCTTGTTGTATTCATCCAAAATAGCTACAGTAGCTGCCGCTCCCTCTTTTACAACCTCTAGCACGGTCTTTTCTGGATCAAGTTTTGGCTCTTGTTCCAAATACCCTACGGAATAATCTCTAGAAAAAACTACATCACCTTGGTAATCGGTATCTACACCTGCAATGATCTTTAAAAGTGTTGACTTACCAGAACCATTAAGACCTAAAATCCCAATCTTAGCTCCATAAAAGAAACTTAAATAAATGTTTTTTAAAACAGGAGTGTTAGCACTTTTAAAAGTTTTGGTCACTCCAGACATGGAGAAAATGACCTTTTTATCATCTGACATATTATCTTATAATTTGAGTTGAAGTTAAGAGCTTGTTTAAATTCACTACTTCCTGTAATCCAAAATTTTAAGAACTTGGA
>WTKB01000276.1 GCA_011524575.1 Aquimarina sp. | reverse complement strand
GAATCTAAGATATCACAAATACCGAATTTACCCAATTATCGATATCTCAAATATTGGCTAGTAGTATTTCATCGATTAATAAAACAACAAATTATTTATAGTAAGCAATATTGGTTTTATTTTTACTAAATTAGTCCCCGATTAAAAAGTAATTATGATTACCTATATCAAAGGAAAACTCATTGAAAAAAAACCTACATACATCATCATAGAATGTAATGGTATAGGTTATTTTATACATATTTCTTTACACACCTACTCCTTAATACCTGATAAAGAAAACCTTAGCATTCACACCTATTATCAAGTACGAGAAGACGCACATTTATTATATGGCTTCTACGAAGAATATGAAAGAGCGGTTTTCAAATTACTTATTTCGGTATCTGGCGTAGGTACAAATACCGCAAGAACTATGTTATCGTCACTAACTCCACAACAGGTAGTTGGAGCCATTTCAAATAAAGATAACGCTCTTATACAATCCGCTAAAGGTATTGGTGTCAAAACAGCACAACGTATCATTCTAGATTTAGAAGATAAAGTTTTAAAAATAGCTTCAGAAGAAGTAGAAACAGGTACGCCTTCTACTCAAAAAACATCAGTAAACACACACCTAGCAAGTAGCGAAGCACTTTCTGCTCTGGAGGTACTGGGATACCCACGAAAAACAACTACAAAAGTAGTGGCTTCTATAGTAAAGAAACTCCCGGAAAGTTCTGTAGAGCAAATCATTAAACAAGCACTTAAAAAACTCTAATTCCATTGATTACCTCAAAGATATATCACACATCGGTATGTACGCTTTTATTTTGCTTACTCTTTACAAGTAGCCTTTTAAATGCCCAAAACCAACCCAAAACTACCGCAAAAGATTCTACTGCAACCACCTTTTCCTACCATGGTTTTAAGGTAATGGATCCTAAAAGTATTGTTTCTAAATATGAATATGATGCAGATCTCAACTTATACAAATATGTAAAGTTATTAGGAGATTATCACATCCAATACCCTTTATACCTTACGCCAAAACAGTTTTTTGATTTGATGCAAAAACAAAATCAAAGAGACTATTTTAAAGGAAAAATTAATGCCTTATCTGGAAGGCAAGTTTCGGAAGAGGATAAAAACAGTAATTTACTACCCATTTTTTATGTAAATTCAAGCTTCTTTGAATCTATTTTTGGAAGTAATGAGATCGAGGTAATTCCACGAGGTGCTGTAGAAATAGATTTAGGAGTTTTGTATAGTAAACAAGATAATCCTTCGTTTTCACCACAAAATCAAAGTAACTTCACTTTTGATTTTGACCAGCGTATTAGTTTAAGTTTACAAGGAAATGTAGGAACACGTTTATCTGTTCTTGCCAACTATGACACACAATCTACTTTTGATTTTCAAAATCAATTGAAATTACAGTACAACCCCACCGAAGATGATATTATCCAAGCTATTGAAGTAGGTAATGTAAGTATGCCATTAAGTAGTTCTCTTATTCAAGGGGCACAAAGTTTGTTTGGTATCAAAACCGAAATGCAGTTTGGAAAAACTACCATTACAGGAGTGTTTTCTGAACAACGTTCTGACACCCGCTCGGTACGTGTAGAAGGCGGAGGAACTATCGAAGAGTTTGAGATCTTCTCTCTTGACTATGATGAAAACAGACACTTCTTTCTGTCTCAATATTTTAAGGATAACTACGATACGGCACTGGAACAATATCCGTTTATAAACTCTAATATTCAAATTACTAGAGTACAAGTGTGGGTAACTAGCGTAGCTAACAACACCAATACACTCAGTAATGCCCGAAACATCATTGCACTGCAAGATTTAGGGGAATCCAGTCAAGATCATATTGATAATACTGAAGCTAATTTCATCCTTAAACCTGATGCTATTCCTGATAACTCCAATAACAAACTTGACCCAGAACTGATTGGAACAACTGGTTTTCTTACAGAAGAGATTAGAGATATTGGGCTTGCAAATGCTGGATTTACTTTCCAAGCTACAGAAGGTAAAGATTATTCTAGGTTAGAAAACGCTCGTTTGCTCACCGAGAGCCAATACACCTTAAACTCACAATTAGGATACATCTCTCTAAACCAAAGACTTAATGCCAATGATATTGTAGGGGTTGCTTTCCAATATACCAAAGGAGGGCAAGTATATCAAGTAGGGGAATTTTCTAATGATGGTGTAGCAGGAACAAACGCTGATGCAATAGACTCGGATACCGATGGTATTCCAGACATAGAAGACACTGATGATGACAATGATGGTATCCCTGACACAGAAGATACTGATGATGATGGTGATGGAATTTTAGATACGGATGAAACAGATGCCACCTTATCTTTATCACAAGCACTTGTGGTAAAAATGTTAAAGAGTTCTATTCTTTCGGTAGAGAATAAAGTATGGGACTTAATGATGAAAAACATCTATAGTACAGGGGCTTACCAGATGTCTTCTAATGATTTTAGAATGAATATTCTTTATACAGATCCATCTCCACTAAACTATATATCAGATGTAACTACCGGAGAAGTTATCAACCCTTTTGCTAGTGGAGATGATAGCCCTACCCTTCTTAAGATATTCAATCTCGACCGACTAAATATCAACAACGACCCTGTAAATGAAGGAGATGGTTTTTTTGATTTCTTCCAAGGAATCACGGTAGATAGTCAAAATGGACGCATTATTTTCACCTCTTCAGAACCCTTTGGAGAACACCTTTTTGAAACCCTTAGAGAAGATGCTTCGGAAGATTACACCGACCCAAACACCTATAACGCCAATCAGCAACGCTATGTATTTAACCAATTATACAGCCAAACCAAAATTCTAGCCGAACAAGAACAAGCAGATAAAAACAAATTCCAATTAAAAGGACGTTATAAAAACACAGGGCAAAATGGAATTTCTATAGGAGCTTTTAACGTGCCTAGAGGATCTGTGAAAGTAACTGCTAATGGTACTTTACTACAAGAAGGTGTGGATTATACTGTAAATTACCAACTTGGAAGAGTAGAAATCATCAATGAAGCACTAATCGCTTCAAATACACCTATTGATATTTCTACGGAAAACAATGCTGTTTTTGGGCAGCAAACTAAAAGATTTACAGGTATTGACATCGAACATCGGGTTTCTGATGATATTCGAATTGGAGGGACATTTATCAACCTTAAAGAACGCCCACTTACTCAAAAATCCAATTTTAACTATGAACCTATCAATAACTCTATTTTAGGTTTTAATTTGAATTATAGTACCGAAGTTCCTTTACTTACTCGACTTGTCAATAAACTACCAAATATTGATACCGAAGCCCCTTCTCGTTTTTCTATGCGTGGAGAATTTGCGTATTTATTTGCAAATGCTCCAGATGTTTCGGATTTTGGAGGGGAAGTTACTTCTTATATTGATGATTTTGAAGCAGCACAAACAACCATTAGTATGGTATCGCCATTTTCATGGGAGTTGTCCAGTGTTCCAGAAGCTTTTGAAACTACAGGACTCTTTGCTCCAGAAAATAACTACAACAGAGCAGCACTATCTTGGTACACCATTGACCCTATATTTTATAGCTTTTCCCCACCAGATGGTATTTCCGCAGTAGAACTATCTCGCCCGCAATCACGTAGTGTAAATATCAACGAAATTTTTGACGAATCTCAACTGGATTTTACCCAAACACAACTGATATACCCTTTTAACCTTTATTACAGGCCATCAGAAAGGGGGGCATATAATTACAACCCTAACTTCGATACCGCTAATCCTTCTGATAACTTTGCAGGGATTACACGTGGTTTAACAACAACCAACTTTGAGCAATCAAATATTGAATTTATTGAATTTTGGTTGATGGATCCATATGATTATACTTCAACGGCTAATACGGGACAAATTCGTTTTAATGTAGGTAATATTAGTGAAGATGTCATTAAAGATAATCGTAAGCAATACGAAAATGGATTACCCGAAGAACAGATCACTTATAGTGAAGGATTGGTTACGTCTGAGTACCGTGATGAAAACAACACACGTACTCCTTCTAATCAATCGCTTACCTATGCTTTTAACAATGAAGGAGAAGCCAGAACCTTACAAGATGCAGGTTTTGACGGACTGAAAGATGAAGCCGAAGCCATAGCAGTACCATGGGCAGACTGGGGAACTGATGTATCTAGTGACAACTATGAATATTACTTGCAAGCTAATGGAAGTATCGAAAATAGGTATCGAAATTACAATGGAACCGATGGAGATTCTCCAATAGATGTAAGTGCTACTAACCGAGGACGTACAACTGTTCCAACGGTAGAGGATGTGAACAGGGATAATACCATGAATACTATTAATCAATACTATGAATATACTATTGATATTAGCCCTAATCATTTAAGTATTGAAAATCCATTAATCACCGATGTAAAAATTGACAATCAAGTACCTACAGCAGATGGCGGAACCACACCTGTAACTTGGTACCAATTTAAAATACCACTTAGTGACCAAGCAGTAAACAGGTATTTATCTCCTGCAAATACCCCTGTACGAACTTCGAGTTCAAACACCCCTACAGATTTACGTTCTGTAAACTTTATGCGTATGTACCTTACAGGTTTTAATGAAGAACTGGTTTTAAGAATGGGTACTCTAGATCTAGTACGTGGAGATTATAGGTCTTATCTTGTAAATTTAGACGGTGATGGTGTTGATGTTGTAGATACCTCTGGAGTGAATGAACAAGGAAGAACATCAGATGCTGATGGTACTGAAACTACACTTACAGCTACTTCTGTATCTTTAGAGAATAATACCAATTACATCCTTCCTCCTGGAGTGATTAGAGAACAACTGAACTCAAACAATACTATTGTAAGCCAAGATGAAGGCTCTCTTGCATTATTCACTAGTAACCTAAGAGGACAAGATGCTCGAATGGTTTATAAAAATTTCAATATTGATATGCGTCAATATGAAAAACTCAATTTATTTCTTCATGCCGAACCTGCACTTGATGCAACAACTACAGATGCCATACAAGATGGCGACTTAAGTATGGTGATGCGTTTAGGTACAGATTTCACCGATAATTTCTACCAAGTAGAACTGCCTTTAGAAGTAACCGAAAGTTTTAATTCGGCATTAGAAGTATGGCCTGTAAATAATCAATTGGAAATCCCTCTAGATCTTTTACAAAAAGTAAAAGCAAAAGCCATTGGTGATAGGGCTTCAAATACAATTACAAGTACCGATTTGACTTTTTATGATACTGATTTAAACAGTGTTGCTGCAACCAGCACACCAACATTAGGAAGTTTAAAAGTAGGGATTAAAGGAAATCCAAGTTTTGGAAATATTCGTGTGATTATGCTTGGTGTTAAAAATAATGCAACAACAAGTTCTGAAATTCGCTCTGGACAAGTTTGGTTCAATGAAATGCGTTTAAGTGGGCTTAAAAACGAAGGCGGATGGGCAGCAGTTACTAATGTAGATGCTAATATTGCCGATTTTGCACAAATAAGAGCTACTGGAAAACGCAGTACTATTGGGTTTGGAGGGGTCGAACAAAGCCCTAACGAACGTAGTGTAGAAGATATGATGCAGTATGATTTTTCAACGAATGTAAACACAGGGCAACTCCTTCCAAAAAAATGGGGCGTTCAAGCACCAATCACCTATAACCGATCGGAGCAATTAATCACGCCGCAATACGATCCTCTTAATAATGATTTAATTTTACAGGATGTGATAGACAATGCCGCAAATCCTGATTTTATAAAAGATCAATCAACCTCTTATACCAAAAGAGAAAGTGTGAGTCTTATAGGGCTACGTAAAACACGCACCAATTTAGAGAAAAAGCCCATGCCTTATGATATTGAGAATTTTAATTTTTCTGCAACCTATAGTCAAACCGATCATAGAGATTTTGAAATAGAAGCATCAAAGGATCAGAATCTAAATCTTTCTGGAAATTACAATTATTTATTCCCGAAAATTACATGGAAACCTTTTGAGAAATGGGAAAAACTAGAAGGTAAAAAAACATGGCGTTTTATTAAAGACTTCAACCTTAACCCTTTGCCTTCTAATTTTTCTGCGACTTCTACTTTGAACAGAACATTTAACAGGCAATCATTTAGAGAAGTTACGCTTACTGAAGGTAGCATCGGACTTCCCGAATTAAGACAAAGAAACTTCCTCTTTAATTGGAATTACAACCTTAGTCACAACCTTACAAAGTCATTGAATTTTACTTTTAATTCATCCATGAATCGAATTGTAAAAAATTATATTGACTTAAATGGTAATGTGATTGATCAAATCGGAATTTGGGATGGTATCACTAATATTGGAGATCCTAACCGATTATCACAAAGTTTTCAATTGAACTATCAGTTACCCTTGGATAAAATTTCTTTACTATCCTTTATTCGTTCTAATTATAGCTATACGGGAGATTTCCAATGGCAGAAAGGAAGTGATGTTAATAAAAATATTGAACTTGAAAACCGAGATGGAATAATCAATACGTACGATCTTGGAAATACTGTTCAAAATTCACAAACACATCAGCTCAACTCTTCCATGGATATGAGGAAATTCTATAAGTCTATCGGACTGGTTAAAAAGCGTAGAAATAAAATAAAAAATAAATCTAAAAGTACACGCTCTAGAAACTCAAAAGATAGCAATGTAGAAAAACAAACTAAAAAGACCGTACGATCTTCAAGAAACCTATCCCCTTCTGTAAAAGCGTACAACACAGTGGTAGGGGCACTTACTGCGGTTAAACGTGTTAATTTAAATTACCAACAAAACTCTGGGATGGTACTTCCTGGATATACCAATAGTGTGGGGCTTTTAGGATCTTTAGAACCTAGCACACGTTTTGCTTTTGGTGGTCAAGAAGACATCAGAGCCACTGCAGCTCGCAAAGGCTGGCTTACGCTTTACGATCAGTTTAATGAGCAGTACCAGCATAGAAAATCTAGCCAAATGACTGTACAGGCAACGCTAGATTTAATACCTAACTTAAAAATTGATGTTAGTGCCAACCGATCTAAATCTTCAAATTACACCGAAAACTATGCTATTGATACTTCTGACAGCAGTTATCAATCTTTAACACCAAACACTACGGGTAACTTTACCATGTCATCTGTACTACTGGGAACTTCTTTTCAAAAGAGTTCAGAAAGTTTTTCAAGTGCTTTTGAAAACTTTAAATCAAATCGTTTAGTAATCGCTAACCGATTAGCGGCAGAAAGAGGTGTTACCGCAAGAGATGCTAATGGATACCCTGTAGGTTATGGACCTACGAATCAGGCAGTGGTACTTCCTGCATTTTTATCGGCATACTCTGGTAAAGATGCACAAAAAGTAAGTTCTAGCCCATTTAGAGATATCCCACTACCTAACTGGACTGCAAAATATAATGGTTTTATCAAAAAGAAATGGTTTAAAAAACGCTTTAAACGTTTCTCTTTATCACACGGATACCGCTCTAATTATGCCATCTCTAATTACCAATCTAACTTAGAGTTTGATGCTAATGCTATTGGTGATGCACAATTTGATGCTTCTGGAAACTACAAAAACAAGAACTTAATTGGAAATATCAGCCTTACGGAACAGTTTAGCCCACTGATAAAAGTAGATTTAGAAACCAAGAAAGCCATCAGAGTATCTGCGGAATACCGTAGAGACCGTGCACTTTCTTTTAGTTTTGATAATAATTTACTTACAGAGGTAAAAGGTAACGAAGTGGTTTTAGGCTTAGGGTGTCGTATCAAAGGAATTAAGTTCACCACAAAACTGGGAAGCTCTAATGGAAGAAAAAAGATTATTAATAGTGATTTAAATATCAAAGCAGATTTTTCACTTCGAAGTAATGCTACTATTATCAGAAATCTAGAAATTAATAACAACCAAGTAACAGCAGGTCAAGATTTATATAACTTTAGATTATCTGCCGATTATGCACTTAGTAAAAATCTTACCGCACTATTTTATTACGATCATTCGTTCTCAAAATTTGCAGTATCGACAGCTTTTCCGCAAACGAACTTAAGAAGTGGTTTTACAATAAGGTATAACTTTGGAAATTAAAGATGAATGATCCTTAGCACTTGTTTAAAGGCTCTAATTATAGTTTGTATTATATCCTAATCCTGTTGTAGATATACTTGCCATATCAAGTAAATCTCCTTTAAAAGAAATTTTAGTTTACAATGCACAAGGAGTTTTAGTAGCAACTTCAAAGGTTAATCAAATAGATCTTTCTGGTTTAGCTGCTGGTGTTTACTTTGCAAAAGTAACTACTGAAAATGGTGTCGCTTCAAAATCATTTGTGAAGCAATAAATTTCTAAAAATTTTCCTAAAAAAATCCCCTATACTATTTATAGTATAGGGGATTTTTTTTAACAAGTTCTGATTCAAAGAAGTTTAAATCACTTCAACAAATATATAAATTTAAATGTTTTTTTTTAGACAAAAAAGTAAAAATATTCGATATACTACACTATTATTCGTCTAAAGCGAACGTCCTTTCCACTGGCCAATTATCAGAATATCCTTCTTGCCAATGCCCCGATGCCAACTCTTGATCCGTGGCTAAACAGGCATCCAACTCAGCTCTCATAGTAGGTTCATCAATTTCTTGCCCGATAAATACAATTTCATTTTTACGATCTCCAAAGTCAGGATGCCAGTCTTTTTCAATGTGGTTTTGATTTTCAAGAAACACTCCATTACGGATACGTTGCTCAAAAGACATACTACTCCACCAAACCCCTGCGCTATCCGCTTTTAAAGAACCACCTGCTTGCCCCCAAACCAAGGCTTGATCGGGACGAGAAGCCAACCAAAACAAGCCCTTACTTCGTAAAATATTTCCTTGAAAATTGTGCTGTACATAGTCCCAGAAACGTTCTGGATCAAAAGGCTTTTTGGTTCTGTACACAAAAGAACTAATGCCGTATTCTTCGGTTTCTGGGGTATGGCTATCTTTTTTAAGTTCTTCCATCCAACCTGCACTTTGCTCCGCCTCATCAAAATCAAATAGATGCGTATTGATAATTTCCCAAGATGGTACCTTACTATACTCCGAAGTAATGATTTTAGCACTCGGATTGAGTTTGGTAAGGGTGGCTTTTAAAATGCTGAGATGCTTTTCAGAAATCAAATCCGTTTTATTGATGATAATCACGTTGGCAAACTCAATTTGATCCGTGAGTAGGTTAACAATGGTGCGGTAATCGCCATCAATATCTGTAAGGTCTCTGTCCATTAAGGTTTCTGGGCTACCAAAATCTTTAAAGAAATTAAAGCCATCTACAACCGTTACCATGGTATCGATGTAGCTAAAGCGAGAAAGATCAATACCACTTTCTTCATCTACAAAAGAAAACGTCTGTGCTACAGGAATGGGCTCACTAATACCAGTGCTTTCAATAAGTAAATAATCAAAACGTTTTTCATTTGCCAAACGCTCTACCTCCACCATCAAATCCTCACGAAGTGTACAACAAATACATCCGTTACTCATTTCCACGAGTTTTTCTTCGGTTCTGGAAAGGACATTTTCGTTTTTAACCAGCTCGGCATCGATATTCACCTCACTCATATCATTGACAATCACAGCTACTTTTAACCCCTCTTTGTTGTGTAAAATATGATTGAGTAATGTGGTTTTCCCTGCCCCTAAAAAACCGCTTAAAACCGTTACGGGAAGTTTGTTGTTTCTCATTGTTACGTATTTAAAATGTGTAAAATACTAACAAATGTACTATTTTTATAGCAACTGTGTTGCTTTTGCACTAGTTTGTGTGTTGCTTTTGGAATTTGGACGATATGTAAGAGCTTGTTTAAACATGGTCTTACAGACTAACAAGGTTTTTCCATGAGTTTTTGTACTATCCAAAGTGGAAATCATCATGATTTATTTATTTACACGAAACCTAAAGGATTATTTTTTCAAACCCCTTACGTGGTTGCCCATTCATGACTAATTCCCCACAATAGGTGTATTCAAAAATATCAAAAAGCCGAAGCATTCCTACATTATCAAAATTAGTATCTGCCTTTATACTTGAAATTTGTTGTGAACGTGCATAGTCTTCAGCGTAAAACATCAATTCTTTAGCAAAACCACTTCCTGTTTTTTCTTTAGAAATTACAACACGATGTATCACTAAAAAATCCCCTTTAGAAAGCCACTTTCCTTTAATGTTTTCATATTGAGGTTCATTGTTAACTTTTAGACACATATACCCTATAACCGTATCTTGTTGTAATAATACAAAACCTGCTTGTTCTTCAATATCTTGTTTAATTACGTTGCGATTGGGATACCCATTTTGCCATTGCATACTGCCTTGTGCTTTTCTCAAAGCAATACCATCTTGAATAAGCTCCCAAATACGATCCAACTGGTTTATTGTCGCTATTTTAAAAGTTGTAGTTTGTTTTATCATTAAAAATGCTTTAAAGTGAAAAGTTACAAAAAAATAGGGCGGTGTATCAGATGTAAGGATTTTTAATAAAAAGAGCATTTTGTAAATTGAT
>WTKB01000035.1:5919-10621 GCA_011524575.1 Aquimarina sp. | reverse complement strand
GTTCTTAAAATTTTGGATTACAGGAAGTAGTGAGTTTAAACAAGCTCTTAAACAAACTCTTATTAGAAATTGAAAGAAAAAAATATTTCTATTTATCCTATAACAATTTCAAAGACTAATCGGTGTATAAAAGTGTAATATTATGTTTGAATCTTTATTTGAAAGTGAGTCAGAAAGGAAAAGAAGGGTAAAACAGGAAAATCATGATAGCAATCTTGCACGGTCGGAAACTAAGGAACCTAAACGAGCTCCTTTAACAAGAGCAGAAAGTTTAGCAGATTTAGAAAGTGCTTTTTCTAAAGCCAAACAAGACCCTGAAATAGACCAACTTAAAGTTCATCAAAGAGAAAATTTATACACACGAGGAATAAATGCTTTAATGCTAGATGATGAAGAATTAGCTCAACACTTAGAGGTTGATGTGGATGATCTAGATATTAGGCGTGATGTAAAAGTAGAAACTCGTGAAGAAAAAGATCCAGAACTAGAGTCGCTGGTAAGACAACGAAGAACAACAACACCTCAAAAGACTACTTTTGGTGTTAAGAAAGACACCCCCTTGTTGCGTGCAAAGATGAAATTAGGGAGATTAAAAACCAAACAACGTAGGCTTTCTAAGCAAATATCTAAAATCGAGCAATCCAATTTTACGTATCGAATGAAAGAGAAGAAACTACTTCCTTTACAAGAAGAACTCGGTAAAATAGCTACAATGATCGGAAACGCTTATAATGACGTAAAGAAATTAGAAGCACAACAACCTCAACCTCAACCATCAAAAGAACAGCAAGAAAAAGAGACAGAAAGACAAAAAGTTTTTGAAGCTAGTGTAGCTAATAATGTAAACGCTGCTAAAGAAGCTGCAGCGGAACAAGCCAGACAAGCAGAAGCCGCAGCAGCAAAAGAAAGAGCAGCAAAAGAAAAAGCAGCAAAAGAAAAAGCAGCCGAGCAAGCCAAACAAGCAGAAAGAGCAGCAAAAGAAAGAGCAGCAGAGCAAGCTAGACAAGCAGAAATAGCAGCAGCAAAAGAAGCTGCAGCAAAGCAAGCTGCGGCAGAACAAGAAGCTATGCAAGCAGAGATAGCTGTAAAAGAAGTTACTAACACTCCTCAAAAAAGGCAACAAAGTCAAGGAATATTTTCAAAACTAACTAATTTTTTTAAAAATCCATTTTCAAAAGAAACTTCTTCTGAGGTTATCAGCAGTAAACCTACAGTAATTGATACACCTATTAGAAACAGTAGAACTTCACAACCTCCTCGAGTAGCAAAACCTGTTGGACAACCAGCTGCAGTCAGAACGGGACAAGGACGATCTAAAAAACCACCAGTACAGACACGTGTTGGACAAGCAGCTCCACTTAGAACGGCACAAGGAAGGTCACAAGCGTCTAGAGTGGCAAAACCTGTTGGACAATCAGCTCCAGTTAGAACGGTACAAGGGCGATCAACAGCTGGATTTTCAACTGCTGGAAATAATAGGTCGCCATTAGCTATTGAAATAGCAAAAAGAGAAGCAATAGCAAGAGCAAAAGCACGACGAGTAGGTCAAAAAACAGCACAGCCAGATGCTTCAAGACGTACAACAGGCAAAAGGCCAACTCATTAAGAGCGTAGTTTCGTGAGTTTTGATGAGACTATTTCTATAATAGTAGAAATATTTTCTTGGTGTGTTACCCATATAATGTCAGGATCTCTTCGAAGCCAAGTGAGTTGTCGTTTAGCAAAACGACGTGTGTGTTTTTTGATTTCTTCGATACTTTTTTCAAGATCGCATTTTTCTTCAAAGAAATCAAAAAGCTCTTTGTAGCCCACAGTATTAAGTGCGTTTAATTTTTTATAGGGTAGTAATCCTTTTACTTCTTGTAATAGTCCAGCCTGCATCATTAAATCTACTCTTAGGTTGATTCTTTGATAGATAATTTCTCTTGGGGCTTGAATTCCTATTTTTATACATTGGAAGGGGCGTTGCCTCTTTTTGGTGTTTAAAAAACTACTATAAGCTTTTCCAGTACTTAAACATACTTCTAAGGCACGAAGTACCCTTCGATGGTTATTAAGATCAATACTCTGGTAGGTTTCGGGATCTTTTTCTTGGAGTAGCTTTGTAAGTTTTTCTAAACCTTTATTTTCGTAAATGGTATTAAGTTGTGATTTTACTTCTGGTGACGTATCTGGAAAATCATCTAAGCCTTTGCAAATGGCATCAATATATAATCCTGAACCTCCTACAACCACTACAATATCCTTTTTTTCAAAAAGAAGGTTAATTTTTTCTAGGGCATCTTTTTCAAACTGTCCGACACTATAACTATTGTGAATGCTTAAATTTTGTATGAAATGATGAGGAACTGCGGCTAATTCTTCCTTCGAAGGAACTGCAGTACCAATTTCCATTTCTTTAAAAAACTGACGACTATCCGCAGAAATAATTTCGGTATTAAAATATTTTGCAAGTTTTATCCCAAGTGCGGTTTTTCCAATAGCGGTAGGACCTACAACAACAATTAATGTTTTAGGCTGGTTTTTAGATTTATCATTAGAAGAAGAAGTAGTAATCATTATAAAGTAGTTTCAAAGGGAGTTCCACAATGGTGACAATACAAAGCGTTTACGTTTTTTAGTCGTGGTGTATTGCAATTCGAACAACAAGATTTCTTTTGTTCTTTTTCTGATATTTTTTCACTAGTATATTCTGCACTGATAATTCCTGTAGGTACTGCAATTACACCATAACCAATAATCATTACAACTGATGCAATAAATTGCCCTATAGGGGTTTCTGGAGTTATGTCGCCAAAACCAACAGTTGTAAGTGTTACAATACACCAATAAATACTTTTAGGAATACTTGTAAAATCACTCCCTTCACCCTCTACCAGATACATAATAGCACCAAGAATGACACACCAAATAAGTACGGCAATAATAAATACAGAAATTTTAACTCGGCTAGCAATTAATGCTTTAGTAATTTTATTAGATTCTCCTGTATATTTAGCTAACTTTAATATACGAAATACTCTAAGCAGTCTAAAAGCCCTAATGGTTGTAAGTACATGCGAACCTGTAAAAAATAATGCGATAAATTTAGGAAGTATAGCTATAAAATCAATAATTCCAAAAAAGCTAAATATATATTTAAGAGGTTTTCTGCTCACCGCAATTCGAATGATGTATTCTATGGTGAAAAGTATCGAAAACGCCCATTCAATATTTTCAAAATAATCTCCATATTGAGATTTAAAACTTTCAACACTTTCTAGTATGACAATAGTTACACTTAAAAGAATAAGAAAGAGTAATACAATATCAAAGAGTTTACCTTCTTTGGTGTCTGCAAAAAAAATGATATCATGTATTTTTTTCTTAAGCATATAAAATTTTATATCAAAAAATTATTTTTTGTAAAGTGGTATGCTATAAGAAATAAAGTATCGAAAACCAACATTGAAGTTTGAATAATCGTTGGTGACTCCAAATCCTGGAAGGTGTAAATTATCGAATAAATCAGGTTTTTGATCTGTAATTTTATAGCGTAGTGAGACATTTACTCCTGCATAAAAGTTTTTGAGAAATGCTACTTTTATTCCTGTTAGGAATTCAAACCAATGTGCGGTAAGTCCTGTACTTTTAATGCCAGAAGGACCTTGTTCAAATCCAAAAATAGTTGTCTGTGTAGTAAGTCTAGAGTAGTTAAGCTCTTGACTATACCTACTGATGCCATATCTCAATCCTGTATAGATTAAATGCTGTAAGCCTTTGGGTTGTTTATACAGATTAAAATCTATTCCTGTTTTTAAATAACTGCCTTCTGTTACTGTTCCTATGGAGGTACTTACTATTTGTTTGTTTTGTTTGCCATATTCTACAGCAATAAACTTATTGGGATGTATGCGGTAATCTGCCATAAGTTCAAAGCCATTAAATCGTGAATTAGTAAGTGAGGTAATCACTTGTTGTATATCTGCTCCAATTCGTAGCCTACGTGTAAAATTCTTTTTTATTTTTTTGTTTGTTAGTACGTCTTCTTTTGTGTTAGAAACAAGGGGAGGTACTTCTTTAGTAGTAAAAGAAGTATTTTTCGCTTTAGATTGCAAACCAGTATTTTGAGCCAGCAAGCAATTTCCTGTGTTTAACACAAAGATACTAATGATACAACACCAAATGTGCTTGCTCTTCATCTTCTATTTCTTTAAAAATTACTTCAATATCTTTGATCCAATTCGTTGCTTGACTAGTGGGAGGTGTAGTAACTACTACATCTTTATAGGTGTTTCTAAAGCCACACGCCCTATTTATGTATTCACTTTCAAGCCGATAATCAACAAAAATAGTATCTGTATTAGCAATATTATTTTCAGAATTATAGTATTGTGTAAATGTATAAATAGCTCTATTTCCAAAACTTGGTAATGCTACTGCAAGCGAATCTGTAGATACACTTATATTCGTAACCGATAAGGTTTCATCGAAGGAAGTGGTAATATAATTGATTTGTAGATCTGAGGCAATTTTAGGTAGCGTTCTATTCGTATTATCCACAAATTTCACTTGCATCTGTGGGGTTAAACGTACTTCTGTACACACATCGTCAGGCTCACAACTAACTAGAAACTGCCATGATACAAAAGGAATTAAAAGTAGCAATAAAATAGAACGCCACATAAACATTAAATTTTGAGATTTTTACTTTTCAGATTTT
>WTKB01000035.1:0-5819 GCA_011524575.1 Aquimarina sp. | reverse complement strand
TTTTCAGATTTTAGAGTAAGTAAAGTTACATTTTCTACATGATGAGTTTGTGGAAACATATCTACTGCCTGCGATTTATTAATCGTATATTTTTCACTAAGTATCTGTAAATCTCTTGCCTGTGTGGCACTATTACAACTTACATAAACTATTTTTTTAGGAGCAGTAGCAAGTAAATGAGCAACTACGTCTTTGTGCATGCCATCTCTTGGTGGGTCTGTAATTACAATGTCAGGAGTACCATTTTGAGCAACAAATTCAGGTGTGAATACCTTTTTCATGTCTCCAACAAAAAATGAAGCGTTATCAATACCATTATTAATGGCATTTTGCTTAGCATCTGCAATGGCTTCAGGTACATACTCCACACCAATAACCTTTTGTGCTTTTTGAGCTATAAAAAGGGCAATAGTTCCTGTACCTGTGTACAAATCATAAACAATATCTTCTTTTGTAATCCCTGCAAAATCACGAGTAATTTTATAGAGTTCGTAAGCTTGTTTAGAGTTCGTCTGATAAAATGATTTTGCTCCTATTTTAAAGCGTAAACCTTCCATTTCTTCTTCAATAAAATCTTTTCCGTGGTAACAGATGATATCTTGATCATAAAGTGTGTCATTAGCCTTATTATTAATCACATATTGTAATGATGTAATTTCTGGAAACTCACTTTTTAAGAAGTCGAGTACTTTTGTGATTTGTTCTTGGTTATTTTCAAAAAATTGCACCACAACCATTACTTCTTTAGTAGAGGCAGTACGAATCATTATGGTGCGTAAAAGTCCTTCATGCGTTCTTAGGTTGAAAAAAGGAATGTTTTCTTTTTCCGAAAAAGCTTTTAATGCTAAACGAATACTATTGCTAGGTTCGGGTTGTAGATGGCAGTTTTTAATATCGAGAATTTTATCCCACATTCCTGGTAGGTGAAAACCTAATGCATTACGATCAGCAACTACTGTTTCTGATTGAATTTCTTCTAGAGTTAACCAACGGTTACTACTAAAGGTAAATTCCATTTTATTACGGTAGTAAAAGGTTTCTGCACTCGGTTTAATCGGGAGAAACTCTTCCACCTCAAGTTTACCGATACGTTTTAAGTTTTGGGTAACTTCTTGATTTTTATAGAATAATTGTTCGTTGTAGTCCATAGACTGCCACTTACATCCGCCACAAGTTCCAAAATGTTCGCATTTAGCAGTAACCCGCTTATCCGAATATTTAATGAATTTCGTCGCCTTTCCTTCATAGTAAGCTTTTCGCTTTTTAAAGGTTTGTACATCTACAACATCGCCAGGTATGGCGTTTGATAAAAAAATAACTTTTCCATCAGGAGCTTTAGCAATACTTTTTCCTTTAGCACCTGCGTCTACGACCTCTATGTTTTCAAAAAAAGGTTTTGTTCGTTTTCTTCCCATAACGCAAAAATACATTTTTTAATTTTGGATAAAAGTATTCCTAGTAAAAAGACGCTTTGAGAATATATTTATACCCATTGGTCTTTGAATCGCTATAAATACTTTTCCAATTGTTTTAGAGCTTGTTTAAAGGGAATACAAATTGTAATTCAAAAGTAAACCAACAACGGTAAACTTTTGAATTACAGGAATTAGCGAGTTTAAACAAGCTCTTACAGCAATTTTAAAGACTAATGGGTATTATAACTGATTTATCCAATCGATATTTGATCCATTTCAGTGACACATTTTTTAAGTAGTGTAAGTTTGGTAAGTAGGGCTTCAAGTTTACTAATATCTAACATATTTGCTCCATCGCTTTTTGCATTTTTTGGATCAAAGTGAGTTTCAATAAATAGTCCATCGGCTCCTGTAACAATTCCTGCTTTTGCAATGGTTTCAATTAAGTGTGGTTTTCCAGAGGTAACACCACTTTTTTGATTGGGAACTTGAAGGGAATGCGTAACATCGAGTACCGTTGTTCCTATTTCTTTTAATTCAGGAATACCTCGGTAATCTACAATAAGGTCTTGATAACCAAACATAGTGCCTCTTTCAGTGAGCATTATTTTGGAATTATTAGTAGTTCGTACTTTTCCTGCAGCAAACTCCATAGCATCAGGGCTCATAAATTGTCCCTTTTTTAAATTGACAGTTTTTCCAGTTTCTCCTGCAGCAACTACTAAATCTGTTTGACGCACTAAAAATGCGGGAATTTGTAATATATCTACATATTCCGCAGCAAGATTTGCATCAAAAACTTCATGAATATCCGTAATTGTAGGTACATCAAAAGTTTCAGATACTTTTCGGAGTATTTTTAATGCTTTTTCGTTTCCAATTCCTGTAAAACTATCTACTCTACTTCGGTTCGCTTTTTTAAACGAACCCTTAAAAACAAAAGGAATTTCGAGTTTAGTAGTGATTTCTAGAATTTTCTGAGCAATACGCATTGCCATATCTTCTCCTTCGATAGCACACGGGCCACAAAGAATAAAAAAGTTTCCAGAGTTGGTGTGTTTGAGTTTTGGGATTTGATTTAAGTCCATAAACTAAGTGTATATAGTTGTTTTGTTAATACCAATTGAGAGCTTGTTTAAACAGGCTTTTATTACAAGAACATAGTACTACCTGTTTACTTTAAAAGTTCTTTGGGAATTTCACAAACAGGAATCGGTTGCATTTTATGTTGATTTAAAGTGTTTAAACGAGTAAATATGGTAAATACTTCTTTTTCTCGCCCGGTAAAATCATCAGCTTTACCTCCTAACTCTTTTTTATTCATTGCCCATTCTAGTTCGTCATAACTCGCACCAAGTTGGTCTTCATCGGTTCTACTATCTCCAAAAAGTCCATCTGTTGGTGCTGCTTCTTGGATACTATGAGGTACTTCTAATGCCTTAGCTAAGGCATAGACCTCGCTTTTAAGTAAATCTGCAATTGGGCTGATGTCCACACCACCATCTCCATATTTAGTGTAAAAACCAACTCCAAAATCTTCCACTTTATTCCCTGTACCTGCCACTAAATATCCATGTATTCCAGCCTGATAGTATAATGTTGTCATTCTTAAACGAGCTCGGGTATTGGCAAGTGTCAGTTGAAGTTTAGGATGTGTATCAGGGCTATTTGCTTGGTTCTTAAAGTTTTCAAAAACAGGAGTGAGGTCAACACGAACACTACTTACATTAGGGTATTTCTTTTTAAGTTGACTAATATGCTCTTGAGCTCTACTTACTTGACTTTGTGCTTGATGTATAGGCATTTCCACACAGAGTACTTCAAGACCTGTTTGTGCACAAAGTGTTGAGGTAAGTGCACTGTCTATTCCTCCACTAATTCCAACAACAAATCCTTTTATATTTATACTTTCAGCATAATTTTTTAACCAATTTACTATGTGTGTAATCACTTTTTGAGTTTCCATAAGAGGTGCTTTTTTTGAGTGTTAAAATAGTATTTATTGTAATAATTTCAATGCTTACTTCGTATAATTCTACAAAAAAGCCTCACTAATTAAAAAAGTGAGGCTTTGTAGTTCTTTTTTTACTGTTTGTAGTAAGTTTAAACAAGCTCTGTTAGGTTCTTATCTCTGGTAGTAACTCACAATACTTGCTTTTCCGATGGTGTGATTATTAATGTAATACCCTACTATGGCGGCATTAGTGTCTGCGTTCAACTCCAATTTTTTAGTATTTAAAGCATGTACGGTAATAATATATTGGTGTAAACCATGACCTTCAGGTGGGCATGGACCTCCATAGCCTTTTGTTCCATAATCGGTAATACTTTGAATTACTTTTTTGGATAATAGCTCCTTTTTAATAGTTCCTGCTCCTTGTGGGATATTTGTGGTGTTTTTAGGAATATTAAATACAATCCAATGCCACCATCCACTACCTGTTGGTGCATCAGGGTCATACATAGTGATTGCAAAACTTTTTGTTCCTTTTGGTGCATTTTCCCAAGAAAGTTCTGGAGATAGGTTTTCTCCTGTACATCCAAAACCATTAAATACTTCTTGAGAAGTTGCTTGCCCTCCAAGCGTACTACTTTTTAAAGTAAAAGTGGTGTTATTTTGACCCCATGATGTTATACTAAAAATGGCTGTAAGTAAGCTTGTAATGAGATATTTTTTCATAAGACTGATCTTGAATTAGGAGTTATTGGAAAGTGAAATTTATAAATACACCTCGTGTTTTCATACTTTCTATATGAGAAGTGTACGGGCTATTTGCCGCATCATTATCAGGTACAAGTTCGTTAGTTAATGAAAACACCCCTCTAATAGTAGGAGTAAATTTAAAATAGGGTAAGAAAAAATCAATACCAAAACCAAGTTCATAATTAAAATAACTGGCTTTTGTTCGAAAATCAAAAGATGTTAAGTTATCTTCTGGGTTATCTTCATTACTAGCTAAGTTAATGGTGTTTGAAAACCCTGCTACAACAAAAGGCTTAAAATTATTAAGACGTTTTGTGGAAAACTTTAAAAGTAACGGAATGTGAACTGCAGTAGTTTCGGATCTACGTAATTGATTTGTAGGATCTAAAACATTTAAAAAAACCAAATCTCTAGAACTAAATACTACGCCAGGCTCTAGGCGTAAATCCAAGTGATTACCAAGTCTTAAGTTTCCGATAAGCCCAATATTAAATCCTGTTTCTTTGATTACTTTGACATCTTGAAGTTCGTAGGCTAAATTAGCTACATCAGATTTGTAATTTGTGAAATAATCTAAAGAATTAAAACCTAAGTAATACCCCCATCTTAAAACTCTTAAGTCGTGTGTTTCACGGTTAAGCAAACGATCTTTAGTAAAAATCTTTTGTGCAGCTAATGGCTGGTAACATATAATGATAAAAAAAAGACTTTTTAATAGGAACTTCATAACGTTTAAAATTATTTGATCGCACTATATATAGTAGCCACACCAAAGGTTTGCGGCTCATGTTTTACGGTTTTAAAACCAATATTTTTAAGTATTTGATTAAAAGATTCTCCATAAGGAAATTCAGAAGCACTTTTGGAAAGGTAAGCATAAGCTTTGTCATCTTTCGAGAAAATTTTACCAATAAGTGGCAAGATTTTTTCAGAATAAAGTTTATACCCCTGTTTAAAAGGGAATTTTTCGGGTACTGATGTTTCCAAAACAACCAAAACTCCATTAGGTTTTAATACTCTTAGTATTTCAAGAAGCCCTTTGTTAAGATCTTCAAAGTTACGTACTCCAAAAGAAACCGTTACAGCATCAAAATAATCATCAGGGTATTTGATTTGTTCTCCATCTCCTCGTACCAAACTAATGATATTAGTCAGTTTTTTGGCTTCTATTTTTTCTTTACCAACGGCGAGCATTCCTGTAGAAATATCTAGACCGATAATTTCTTTTGCTCCTGTTTTTACTAAATTTATAGCAAGATCAGCAGTACCTGTAGCTACATCAAGTATTTTTGTTGGTTTTTTTTCTTGAACTAAACGTACTACTTTTGATCGCCATACAAGGTCTGCTCCAAAAGATATGACACGATTTAAATTATCGTAACCATTTGATATGGAGTCGAACATCTTCTTAACTTGTTCCTTCTTACTCGTAGAAGAATCATTATAGGGAGTGATAGGTTTTGACATATAGGGAACAAATATACTATTTTGTCGTGAAAATGACTTTAAAAATGAGCTAGTTGATAAAGACTTTTAAAATGATAGTTTTAAAAGTTTATATTTGTTATTAACTAGATAGTGTGATTTAAAATAACTAGATATTATTTATATTCTATGAAAATTATTATAGCTGGTGCTGGTGAAGTTGGATTTCATTTAGCAAAATTGTTGTCTTATGAGTCTCAAGAAATAACATTAAT